>CAYLRS010000113.1:0-5674 GCA_964385895.1 uncultured Dehalococcoidales bacterium | reverse complement strand
ATAAGCAGGATCATGATAATGCCGGTGAGCAGAGCCATGGAATATTGCAGCACAAGGCACACGACCGCCATAACTGCCATGAACCCGAGTAATGCAGGTATGATTCCGCCGATAATCTGCCACAAGTCCTTTTTCTCGGGCGGCTTATGGGCGATCTCCCCATTTACGTGTGCGCCAGCTTCAATTACCGCCTTATTTTCAGAAACATAGGTGAGGTGACCTGCAATATCTGCAGACCGTTCGAGTTTAAGGTTGCCAACCTCGACGTCCACGTAACCGCCGACGCGATTATTAATGGTGAGCCTGCCTATATTTCCCCTGATGTTGCGCGAGACCGGCCCCTTTATATTGACTACTCCCGAGTAAACCAGCAAGTCACGCCCGATAGTGCTGCCAGACGTTGTGCTTACAAACCCTGCAACTGCCACTATGTCATGACCGATGGTTCCCTCAATGGTCATCGTGGAGCAGACAGCACGGACTGAATTACGTACCCTGCCATTTATTGCGACAGTCTGACCGACGGCTATAATGCTGCCATTCACTTCACCGTTGACAGTGATTTTATTGCCGGCGGCTATTATATTCCCGTTCACGATACCATCTATAGTGATCTCCGCACCCGTCAGATACAGGTCGTCATTGACCGTTTCGCCCGCAGGCACACTCACGCTTTCCCCGCTGCGCGTGTCTGCAGCGTATGCAGGTGATATTATTAGAATTGAAGTCATGATTACGGCGAGGATTGCAGAGAACCTGACTATTTTTTTAAGCATCGACTGTCTCCTGATTAACGCGGTTATTTATTTCCCATTGTTACATATTTACAAATGACTATACAAACCGATTGATGATGCTAGGGCCGGGGAGCGCTAAGAGGCATTTGAATTCAGGCGAAGCTTGACCGCGCTGAGCTTGGCGGTGAATAAAAGCACCCAGATAAAAATATATATAAAAGCGAGGAGAGCTATCACAGTCCCAACCGGGCCGTAAACCAGGTTGTAAGTGCTGAAATTTTTTATGTAGAAAATAAAACCAAACCGGACTATTTCCAGGATCACCGCAGCCAACAGCGCTCCCGCCCAGATGTCCCTCCACCTGGGCCGCCGGCTGGGTATAAATTTATAAAGCAGAAGTATAACGCCGAATGCGAATATTATGCTCAAAACGGCGAATATAGAACGGGAAACCGCGAGGCTATGCGTATACCGTAATAAATCGTTCTGAACATTGGTCTCATGTATGAACCTTACCCATGTCGAAGCCCAGATGAAGATTATGAGTCCTATGAAGGCACCTATCATCATCAGAATATTAACAATCTGCCCTTTAAAAAAGGAGTACGGTTGTTTAATTCCCCATGCGGCATTAAGCGATCTCCTCAGGGCGTTGAAGAACGCTAACGCGCTCCATATGAGGCCTACGATTGCCACAATACCCGTGGCTTCGCGTGCGCTAACCAGCCCGTGCAGGGTACTGGTTATCAGGTTTCTAGCCACCGGTATCATGGTTGCAAGGCCATTAATCAGTTGCTCCTCGAATGAGGGAGATTCCATGACAAAACCCGCGATAGATATAATGGCCAGGGCAAAAGGGAATAGCGAAAAAAGAAGGTAATATGATACCGCAGCTGCCAGCAGGCTAGAATTGTCTATGTTGAATTCGCGGTAGGTCTCAACAAGAAGAACAACTAATTGGTTATTCTTTAATCTTTCCCGGATGCTCATCATCTCACGCCGCGGTGTTACGCCTGCATAATGCGGAACCCGCTCATCCCTTCTTTAGCTATCACTATTTGTTGCGCAGTAATATATTAACAGATTTTTAAGTCCAAATTATGCAGCCGATAAAAAGCCGCTTATTGGAGTAAAATATTCACTGAAGAGTATTGAATTAAGGAGGCAGGGCATGGAAAATCAGGGAAGCCCCGGGAAGAAAAGCGCTGGAGAGAACCTGGGCGAAATGTTCGATGCGCTGGGCAGCGCCATGAGCCAGATATTCAACGACCCGAAGCTGAAAGAGAAGGCGAAGGAACTGGGGAAAGCTGCCAAAGAATCGGCTGAGACGCTAGGTGAACGGTTCAAGGATGATGAGGTCAAGGCGAAATTCAAGGACGTGGGCAAGGCGGCGCAGGCATTTGGAAAGAGCGTTGGCGACCTTTTCACCGAGGATAATAGTAAAAAACCAGACGAGGAGAAGAAGAGTCCGTAGATCAGGTATCTGTAATATTCAGCGCTGAAGGGGCAGGCTTTAATTCCCGCCCCCTTTTTATTCAAGAGCGTATTACATGGCCCGGAACGCCTGTGCGCACGGGCAATAGACCGCTAAGCTTCAGGACTCAGCACGGCTCCCTGCATTCTTGTGCTGCGCCTGGGTGTAGGCAACCACCGCTGCGACGGCAGCAGCCCGTTTGCTATCGTCGAACACCTGCGAGAGCTTCTCTTCCAGCGGTTTTTCACGTGCCATAATCGCCTGCATGTCGTCCAGCAGCGTTGTTTCCTGGGTGATGAAGTGCGTTCCCAGTTCGCCGCTCTGGAAGCGCTTGTTTTCCATGACTGCCTTATGAAAAGGTATGTTGGTCTTCACGCCGACGATAACGTACTCGTAGAGTGCCCGGCGCATCCTCTGAATGGCTTCGTCCCGCGTGCGGCCCCAGGCAACCAGCTTGGATATCATGGGATCATACATGGGCGATATGGTGTAACGTGTATGTACACCGCTGTCGACGCGTATGCCGACGCCTCCCGGCGAGCGGTAGCCGCGCAGCTTGCCCGGCGAAGGAGCGAAATTGTTTAGCGGATCCTCGGCATTGATGCGGCACTCGATGGCCCACCCGTTCATCTTTACATCTTTCTGTTTAATGCTCAACTTGTTGCCAGAGGCGATCAGCAGTTGCTCCTTGAGAATATCGATGCCTGTGACCATCTCCGTGACCGGGTGCTCAACCTGGATGCGCGTGTTCATTTCCATGAAATAAAACTCGCCCTTTGAAAATATAAACTCTATGGTGCCGGCGCTCTCGTATTTGATTTGTTTCGCCGCTTTGACAGCCACCTCGCCCATGCGCTTGCGCAATTCCGGGTTCAGGGCTGGTGATGGCGCCTCTTCTATCAGCTTCTGGTGCCTGCGCTGGATGGAGCACTCGCGCTCGCCCAGGTGTATAACATTGCCGTGGGCATCGGCGAGCACCTGGAACTCGATGTGGCGCGGGTGGTCGATGTACTTCTCAATATAAACTTCAGGCAGGCCGAAGGTGCTGGCAGCGATCTTGCTGGACATTTCAAGGCCCTTTTTCAAGTCTGCTTCGTTTCTGACTATGGTCATGCCGATGCCGCCTCCCCCTCCGGACGGCTTTATAATCACAGGGTAGCCTATCTCCCTCGCTGCTTTCTGGGCCGCTTTAAATTCAGTGACACAGCCTTCGGTGCCGGGTGTTATGGGTACGCTTGCCCTGGTCATCTCCTGCCTGGCGGCGATTTTATTGCCCATCAACTCAATGACCTTGCTGGAAGGGCCGATGAATTTGATGCCCTCTCGCTCGCAGGCATAAGCGAAGTTAGGGTTCTCGGCCAGGAAACCGTACCCGGGATGTACGGCGTCGGCCCCGCTTTCTTTAGCAACGGCGATGAGCTTTTTGATGTTCAGGTAGCTCTCTGTCGCCTGTGGCGCGCCGATGTAAAAGGCTTCGTCGGCGTACCTGGCGAAGAGTGCTTCCCTGTCTGCCTCCGAATATACCGCGACGGTGCGGATATCCAGTTCGCGGCAGGCGCGCATGATGCGGATGGCTATCTCGCCGCGGTTGGCGATGAGTACTTTTTTAAGCATTTTAATTCACTTATTCTCTATAAAGTATCAATGTTGGGGCGTACCTTCAGGTGCGACCGCTATCGGGCGGGTTTAAACCCGCCCCTACTCGATGACCATTAAAATATCGTCTTTGCTGACGATCTCGCCGTTGAAGACGAATATCTCTTTTACAATGCCGCTATAAGGGCTGTGCACGTCGCTCTGCATTTTCATAGCCTCGGTCACCACCACGGCATCGCCCTCTTTGATCTTGTCACCGACTTTAACCTTGACGGTCAGCACCATGCCCTGCATGGGAGCGAGCACCGCGCCCCTGGGAACTTCCCTGGGCTTGCTCTTCTTCTCAACTTCAACTGTCTTACCAAGGACCGGTGTGATCTTGACGTTGAATATCTCGCCGTCGACGTCCACGCTGAATTCTGTGGGAATCTCAGCGCTGGACTGGCTTGCTACGGCCGCGGGCACCGGGTTGGCGATGACCTCCTCCTTGATTTCACCCTTAAGGAACTTGACCGCTACCTGCGGATAGAGAGCATATGTGACCAGGTCCTCCTCTTTATGCAAAATGCCGATCTTCTGCGCCTCAGTCTTCAGCTTCTTAAGCTCCTGTTCAAGGTGTTCACCCGGCCGTCCGGTGATGATGGCGGTATCGCCGGTGACCATTTTGCGCACTTCCTCGTTCAACTCCCCGGGCGGTCTGCCGTAATAGCCCAGCAGATAATCTTTTACTTCCTTTGTCACCTTTTTATATCTTTCGCCGTTCAACACGTTCAATACGGCCTGAATGCCGACGATCTGGCTGGTGGGCGTGACAAGAGGCGGGTAACCCAGGTCGGCGCGCACACGGGGTATCTCTTCGAGCACGGCGCCCAGCTTGTCGAGGGCGTTCTGCTCCCTGAGCTGGCTGATGAGGTTGGAGTACATGCCGCCCGGTATTTGGTGCAGCAGTACGTTGACGCTGGGCCTGGTGGCATCGGCCGTAAAGAGAATACGGTACTTATTCACCATGGCGGCGAAGTCCTCGCCTATTTCATAAAGCAGTTCTAAGTTAAGCCCGCAGTCGTAGGGCGTGTTCTGGAAGGCTGCCACCACGCTCTCCGTTGGAGGCTGCGAGGTGCCCCAGGCAAAGGGCGAAAAAGCCGTGTCGAGGATATCAACTCCGGCTTCGGCTGCGGCCTGGTAGCTCATGGGCGCCATGCCGCTGGAGCAGTGCGAGTGCAGGTCGACCGGCACTTTTACTTTTGCTTTGACCGCTTTCACGGTGGCGGTTGTTTCAGGTGGAGAGATAAGCCCGGCCATATCCTTGATGCAGATGGAGTCGCAACCCAGATCTTCCAGCTTGTGCGCCATCTCAGCGAAGCCCTCAATGGTATGAACAGGGCTTATGGTGTAGCATATCGTGCCCTGCACATGCACCTTGTATTTTCTGCATTCTGCGATGGCAAGTTCCATGTTCCTGATGTCGTTTAAAGCATCGAAAATGCGGAACACGTCGATGCCGTTCTTGGCCGCAAAGCGGACGAACTCCTTAACCACGTCGTCGGGGTAGTGGCGGTAGCCAACAAGATTCTGCCCGCGCAGCAGCATCTGCAGGCGTGTGTTTTTAACCTTGCTGCGGATATCCCGCAGACGCTCCCACGGGTCCTCGTTGAGGTAGCGTATACAGGTATCGAAGGTGGCACCGCCCCACATTTCGAGCGAGAAGAAGCCGACTTTATCCATCTTCTCTACGATGGGGAGCATGTCCCGCGTCCTCATCCTGGTGGCGATGAGCGACTGGTGCGCGTCCCGCAGTGTGGTATCAGTAATCTTAATACCCATATTAATCCCTCTTAGATATTACAGCTCCGGGTTAACAGTTCTATTG
>CAYLRS010000112.1:0-5701 GCA_964385895.1 uncultured Dehalococcoidales bacterium | reverse complement strand
GTCGTCTTCATCGTGTGTGTCCGAATTCAACAGCAGCAGCGCTCCGGCCTCACTTGCCAGCTTCGCTACATGCATGTTAGTAGTACAATGGCCGCGCCTCGTGGTAATCTCGATGAACACATTATTCTTCGCCGCGAGTTCCGCTACTTTAGCCGTAATATGGCCGGGATGGGCCAGCACATCTACATAGGGTGATTTCACGGCCGCAAGGTTGGTTCCCTCCTCAACCGGCTCTACGGGAGTTTCACCATGCACCACAACCAGCCACGCGCCGAGATCCTTCGCCCTCTTTGCCGCCTCATCAATTGCTTCGCACGGGAGATGCGTTAATTCCACACCCGGTATGGCCAGTATGTTCCAATGCGACCTTGCCAGCTCGCAGTCCTCGCTCACTTCCTTGATGACCCTCTTCAGTGAGCCCACCCCTATATGATCCGTTATCGCCAGAGCGGAGTATCCTTTTATGGATGCCCGGTGTATCAATTCAATGGGAGAGAGAGCGCCGTCGCTGTGGAAAGTGTGGCTATGAAAGTCGTAGAGCACATTATAAATTAGCACAAAACCTTCAAACTGTACAAGAACGATTTCATAATCTGCTATAATAAAGCGTTATTGTTCAAGAATATGTTCAAAAAAATACTTGTCCCGCTCGATGGCTCGGTTGAAGCAGAGACGGTACTCCCCTATGTAAGGGACATCGCCTCCAGGTTCAACTCCGAGGTGGACATACTTAGCGTCGGCCTCGGCAGCAGGCGGCGGCGCGTTAACCAGTTACTTGACGATTATGTGCGTCACGCAATCGAGCATCTACAGAAGCACGATATCACCTGCCGCGCAGTCGTGCTATATAGCAGTCCCTCGGAAGACCTGGTAGATTACGCTGAGGTCACCATGCCAAAGCACGATCTCAAAGCCAAAGGGGCGGTACTTTACGGCGGGCCAGCCGACAACATCCTTGAATACACAAAGAGACATCATATGAACCTGGTCATCATGGCCACGCACGGCCATGGTGGGCTGAGGCGCTGGTGGCTTGGCAGCGTATCTGAGAAAGTGGTTTCACGATCAACGATCCCAGTTCTGCTGATACACAGCAAGCAGGTTAAGGAGATCGACAGGGACAGGAAAGCCACATTCAAGCGCATTCTGGCACCTTTGGACGGCTCCGAGATTGGCGAGGCAGCGCTCCACGATGCCCAGGCCGTAGCCCTGAAAACTGGAGCCGCCATGATACTTCTCCACGTCATACCCGAACCGCACAACGTTGAAGCAAGGATACTGGGACCCGAGTTCAAAAAATTCGTGAATGCCATGCACGATGCAGGCCAGAAATATCTCAATAAGGTTAGCGCCAGGCTTGCGGCCAAGGGCATTGATGTTACCGCCAGAATAATCACCGGGGACCCGGCAGAGAGCATAATTGAACTTGCAAAACATGAGAAAGTTGACCTGATAGCCATGTCCACCCACGGTAGGAGCGGCATTGCACGGTGGGTCATGGGGAGCGTCGCGGATAAAATACTGCATGCATGCAGACTTCCCATGTGGCTGGCCAGGTCACAGCAGATTATCCATGAACAGGAAGGCGACAACAAGGCTGCGTAAGCTTTGTATATATCAGGAAGGAGTTAACCAAAATGGGGAAAATAAACGTGGCCATCATAGGAGTAGGAAACTGTGCATCCTCACTTGTACAGGGGGTGCATTACTACAAGAAAGCCAAAGACGATGAATTCGTCCCCGGTTTAATGCATGTCAGCCTCGGCGGCTTTCATGTGAGGGATATTAACTTCGTCGCTGCCATTGACATCGACAAGAATAAGGTAGGTAAGGATCTGGCAGAAGCCATTTTTACCCATCCGAATAATACATTCAAGTTCTGCGATGTCCCCACAACCGGAGTTAAGGTTGTCCGCGGCATGACCCACGACGGATTGGGCAAGTACCTCTCTAAAATAATCGAAAAGGCACCCGGCCCAACCGCTAATATAGTGAGCATACTTAAAGAAACAAAGACAGATGTTGCCATCAACTATTTGCCCGTAGGCAGCGAGCATGCCACCAAGTGGTATATAGAGCAGTTGCTGAGCGCCGGAGTCGGCCTGATTAACTGCATTCCCGTATTCATCGCCAGGGAGCCTTACTGGCACAACCGCTTCGCTGAAGCCGGTTTGCCGGTGCTCGGCGATGATATTAAGTCCCAGGTGGGCGCGACCATTGTTCACAGGGTGTTAACCAGGCTTTTCCGCGACCGCGGCGTCAAGCTGGAGCGTACCTACCAGCTGAATTTCGGCGGCAATACCGATTTCTACAATATGCTGGAACGCGAGCGCCTCGAATCCAAGAAAATCTCCAAGACCAATGCGGTCACCTCGCAGCTCGATTACGAGATGAATCCCGATAATATCCATGTAGGCCCCAGCGACTATGTACCGTGGCTGGCCGACCGCAAGTTCTGTCACGTAAGGATGGAGGGCCGCACCTTCGGCGATGTCCCGCTCAACCTGGAACTCAAGCTGGAGGTCTGGGACAGCCCGAACTCCGCGGGCGTCGTCATCGATGCTGTGCGATGTTTCAAGATAGCAAAGGAGCGCGGCCTTGCCGGGGCGATCGTGGCTCCCAGCTCATATTTCATGAAATCACCTCCCATCCAGTACTCGGATGACGAGGCACGCAGGCGCGTAGAGCAGTTCATCAGCGGGCAGGATGAGCAGCACCCCATTTGCCTGCCTGAGTGTGCCGTACAAATATAGGCCACGGGAGCAGGAAACAAGGAAGAAAGATAGTACGGCAGCATAATGAAAATCGGGCTGGTTTCCGCTTACGATTATTCTTCTCCCGGCGGCGTAATTAACCACGTTTCGTGTCTTGCCCACTATTTACACCTCCTGGGTCACAACGTAAAGATTATAGCTCCTCTCCGCAGAAAGGGTACCCGTTACTTCGAGGAAAATGTAATGGCTATGGGCAGGCCCCTGCCCGTACCATATGGCGGCACCACCGCGCGCATCCCGCTGTCACCCTGGCTGCCCTATCAGGTTAAACGCATGCTTGCCAGGGAAAATTTCGATATCATCCACCTGCACGAACCGTTCATTCCCATGCTCTGCCTCAGCACACTTATCGAATCGGAGACAACCAATGTGGGTACCTTTCATGCATGCCATGAAAGGTCCACGGTTTACTGGCTGGGTCAACCCATAATGCGCAGGCTGGGCAAGAAGTTACATGGCAAGATCGCGGTGTCACAGCCAGCACTCAACTACATATCGAAGTACCTGCCCGCTGAATACCATACTATCCCCAATGGGATTGACATTCACTACTTTAAACCGGATGGCCCCACGCGTCCTGAGTTCAAGGACGGCAAGCTGAACATCCTTTTCGTGGGCAGGCTGGAGGAACGCAAGGGCGTAGACGACCTCATACATGCCTGTTCAATTGTAAAGCAGGATTTCCCCGGTTTCCGCCTCATTATCGCTGGCCCGGGTTTAAAGCTGCGCTACCAGTATGAACTCCTTGCTAAAAGGCTGCTGCCCGACCAGGTATTTTTCACCAGGTTCGTACGCTTCGATGAGTTGCCCCAGTATTACCGCGCGGCCGATATCTTCTGTGCCCCGGCAACCGGCGGCGAAAGCTTCGGTATCGTGCTGCTGGAAGCTATGGCTAGCGGCAAGCCTGTCGTCGCCACCAACATACCTGGGTACGCCAGTGTCCTCACCAACGGAGAGGAGGGACTGCTCGCCAGGCCCAAGGACCGGCATTCCCTTGCTGAGGCAATACTGACCCTTATCCATGACAAGTCGCTTCGCCAGAAAATGGCGGAGAAAGG
The DNA here is from genome assembly GCA_964385895.1 of uncultured Dehalococcoidales bacterium. GTDB lineage: Bacteria > Chloroflexota > Dehalococcoidia > GIF9 > UBA5629 > CAYLRS01. Next base: position 1,869 of record CAYLRS010000112.1, on the reverse strand, counting down.
GCTTGCCAAAGCGCAAAAGTACAGTTGGGAAAACGTCAGCCGCCAGGTCATGGACTACTACATTTCCCTCATGAATTGATAATAGAAAGGAAGTTACCGTGTCAAGTTTACAGGAATTCCGCAGGAAGGCTGCCAGCGTACTGACGAGGCCGCTTGTACCGCTGGTCCACAAGTTAAAGCTTACCCCCGATGCCATGACCCTGACTGGCCTGGCATTGAACCTGGCCGCTGCCGTGGTAATCGCTTTCGGCCATTTGCTCATAGGCGGCATCGTCTTCCTCCTGGCGGGGCTTTTCGACCTTCTGGACGGCGCCCTGGCGCGCTACATGGAGAAGGTGACCAGGTTCGGCGCGCTTTTCGATTCTACAATCGACCGCATTACCGAAGGCGCTATATTCCTCAGCTTCATATTTATCACCGGCAGCGGCGTATGGCCGTTCAACGTGACCTTGCAGCTCCTGCTCATCTTCCTTGCCATGATAGGTTCTTTCATGACAAGCTATATCAGGGCCAGGGCGGAGGCGTTGAATATAGACTGCACCGTCGGCTTGTTTACACGTGTTGAGAGGGTTATAATATTAGCGTCGGGACTACTCTTGAACCAGGTGTTTGTCGCTCTGGCAATCGTGGTGGTCCTTTCTTTTGTGACCGCTGGACAGCGCTTTGTGCATGTCTGGCGGCAGGCGGGAAAATAATAGGAGACAAATCGGAAATCCGGAGGCGGGAAAATGAACGATAAGGTATTTGAATGGAGCCTGACGACACTGGCAGCGCTGGTACTGCTCTGGATTATCGCCAGCATCGTGCTGACGATCGTCCGCATACCCTTTATAATGATTGGCTGGGCGATCTTTATCGGTCTCATTGTACTCATTTTCGGCGGTGGCACCCTGCTTTATTTTTGGGGCAAAGATTACATGTCCCGTGGATAGTCTAATACACTTTAAATTGCTCCCGCAGATGTTTTACTATAGTGAAAAATATACGCATGCCCGTTTAATGGAACTAAAATGCCAGTTATAGCCGTCATCGGCGCCCAGTGGGGCGACGAGGGCAAAGGTAAGATAGTAGACCTCCTCGCGGAAAAGGCAGACGCTGTCGTACGTTTCTCAGGCGGCGATAATGCAGGCCACACCGTCATCAACCCCAACGGCGAGTTCAAGCTCCACGTAGTACCTTCAGGCATCTTTTATCCCCGTGCCGCCTGTATCATCGGCAATGGGGTGGCCATCAACCCCAGGGTCCTGCTCGAGGAGATAGACAGCCTCAGGGCAAGGGGTGTGGATGTCGGTAATCTGCATATCAGCGACCGCGCGCACCTCATAATGCCCTGGCATATCCTTCTCGATGGGCTGGAGGAGGAGAGGCGCGGGCACGGGGCCATCGGTACCACCAGGAAAGGCATCGGGCCTGCATTTGCAGACAAGACAGCCCGCCGCGGCATCCGCGCCTGCGACATCCTGGACATGGAGAATTTCAGATCGCGACTCTCTTCTATCCTGGCGTCCAAGAATGAGGTACTCACCAAAATTTACAACGTATCGCCGCTCGACTACGATTCTATTTTGAAAGAGTTCACAGGGTACGCCGGCAGGCTGGCGCCGTACATCAAGGATACCACCGCCATGATCAGCGACCTTATTGAGCAGGGCAGCAATATCGTGCTGGAGGGGGCCCAGGGCACCATGCTGGACCCCGATTTCGGCTCTTATCCCTTCGTTACATCGTCTTCACCCCTTGCCGCTGGGTCGTGCATAGGGTCTGGCATAAACCCCCGCAGAATCGACCGCGTGGTGGGCATTTTTAAGGCTTACACTACCAGGGTAGGCGGCGGCCCCATGCCCACGGAGCTCAAGGACGAGGTCGGCG
>CAYLRS010000111.1:0-5718 GCA_964385895.1 uncultured Dehalococcoidales bacterium | reverse complement strand
CATCTTTAAAATCGTGCGCCCCTACCAGGTTTACGTGCCATCCTTCGTCGATCTGTGGGGCTTTCATACCGCCTCCGACAGCCTGGATCCGATCCGCCTCACGCCGCGGGAGATCAACCGCAGGATCAGTGACAGGGTTACGGGAAAGCTGCGCTCTTATGACGGTATAAGCCATCGGGCATTGTTTTCGCTATCCAAGAAACTTCGCCATAAACTTGAGAACACCCGCACTATTATAACCGACAGTAAGCCGATCTCGGTCTATTGACCGGATTATAAGGGCTGTTGCCTTTCGACCTCCATCAGCACGAAGCGGTGTTCCCCTCTGATCAGGCTACCGCACGGCTTAAAACCGCACTTCTCGAAGCATTTCTGCGCGCGCGCGTTACATTCAAGCGTCCGAAGTAAAACCTTATTTATACCCGGTGCCTGGAAAATATAGGTTAAAAAGGTTGACAGCGTATCGGCGCCGTAGCCCTGCCCCCAGTATTTTTTATCTCCTATCATAATGCCAATCTCAGCGCTGTCATTGAAGTGGCTGATGTTAAAAAGGCTGCAGTCTCCGATGTGCATGCCGTCCAGCGTGTCGATGGCGAAATTGCAGGTAAGGCCAGGGTATTCAAGCTCCAGGGAGTACCGCTCCAGGAATTCTTTAAATGTATAGGCCAGCGGGACTGTTGCATCCAGCCGGCATAGCTCGTCGTCGGTGCGCCACCTGTATTCATCCGCCGCGTCTTCAGGGCCTCTGGGTCGGAGCCTGACCTTTTTACCGCTAAGCGCGGGCTGTTTGTTTAGAAATTCAAAGATAGTTGGTCTTCGCAAGACAGAAGCTCCGCTAAAGCGGACTTTGCCGCGTCTTTAATCCGGGTATCTGACGATTTTATCAACCTGTTCAATGCCTGCCTGGCATCCCGCCCACCGATTTGCCCAAGAGACCTGATGGCAGCCTCCTGCACCTCCTGATCCTCGTCATTCAGCAATTTAAGCAAATACGGCACAACCTCCTCATCTTCCAACTCGCCGATTGCCTGGGCAGCCTCGTACCTTAACTGTGCATTGCCACTCTGCATTTCGTCCATGAGGAACTCAAGCCAGCGGTGGTCGCAGTTCCTGCCCATGGCATAGATAGCGCTGGCTTTTACCTTCGGGTCCTCGCTGTAATAGAAATCCTCTATATATTTTTCCACCGGTTCCTGTCGGAAGGGTGCGATGGCTTCCAGCGCCCGGCGCTTGACGGAGATTGATTCTCCCGTATTCTCGAGGACTTCCAACAAAGCCACGAATATATCCTGGTCCACCGCGTCCGGAAGTTCATCTAAAGCCGCCTTCAAAGCGAATTTACCAAGCGCCTTGGCCGCAGCCGACCTTACCTCTGCCGACTCGTCTGTTTTCATAGCCCTGCTCAGCGGGGTGATGTAAACATGCCTGTCCTCCAGTTCGAGTCCTGCTATGGCTTTTATCCTGACGCTCTCTTCCGGGTCTTCGATGCAGAAGTTGAATATCCTTGCGAAGTCCAGTGTGAGGTCCTCTTCACTGAGGTTGAAAAGCCTGATAACAAGTTTGGCACGTTGATCGGCCGCTAGCTCTTTCCAGTTTTTTTTGAACAGATTGAGATCATCGGTGCCCAGGCCGGAAAGACTTGCTAGGTCGGAATCCAGCACTTTTCCCCGGGGATCAAGCATTTTGCCTATGACTTCACTCAAAGTAAGCGGTTTTTCTCCCATTTAGTCTTCTCCGTCTTCTTCCTCTTCGTCTCCCTCGAATTCTTCCTCCTCCTCGGGGGGCGGCCAGATAGGCCGCGTGTAGCGGTCGATGTACTCGCCCATTGCCTGCGCCGCCAGTTGTTTCATCTGCTGGTCCGATTCCTCTGCTATCTTCGCCAGCTCATTAAGCTCAATCTTGATATCGAGCACTTTCAGGAGCACCCTCATTACCGATAGTGCAGCTTTGGGGTTGGGTATCCGTGTCGTGTAGGACGGGACTTCTCCTAACAGGCAGATGCCCTCCATACCTCTCTCCCTGGCAACACCCAGCAGTAATCCGTTCAAACCTGCGATTTGCAGGCGGCCCCGAAGCACAACCTCAAATTTTTTCAGGAATTCGAGTAATGCGGGTTCGGTGGCCACGCCCCAGACCCTGGGCTGCTCGGTATGGTGCAGCTTGGCTATGGCGGCGGCGAACGTATAAACCCTCTGGACTTTGAATTTTTTAGCTATATCCAGGATGAAATTTGCCAGGTCATAGCCTTTGAACGTAGGCTGCTCATCACTGATGAAAAACAGTATGTCCTTCTTGCCTTCAGTGTTGTGCCAGTAGTAGAACTTGCCTTCTGGGAACTGAGGTGCCTCGACTATATTGTCCTTAACCATGACGCCGATCGGGTCGAAGAAGGAGAACGGCTCTATCTCGCCAATTTCCTCAGCGTTGAGCTTTTCCCTGAGGTACCTGGCGACGATCAGAGAGAGGTTGCCGATGCCGGGCCAGGCGGCTATCATATCGCACGCCCTGGGTCGCGGCTCTTTACGGAAGTTGACCATTTTTTTCATATTAACTCTACTTCGTTGCCACGGAAATGGCCGGGCAGAAGATGCTGGGGGTCTTGACGTAGCCCGCTATCCAGCGCGAATCGTTTCCGAGAGCCTCCACCGCTTTTAAGAGCTGGTAAACGTTGCCGGATACCATAGTGTCTTTTATCCTGCCGGTGATCTCTCCATTCTCAATCTTATAGCCAAGCAAGACATTGCCGCTGAAGTCGCCGTTCAGGATGTTGCCCTGCTCGGCGCCCATCAACTGCTCGATTATTATGCCCTCCTTTATATTCTTGACCATGCTGTCGAAGCCATCTTCCCCGCCATCTATTATAAGCGCGTGGGGTGAAGGCGAGGGCATGCCGCCGTTGCGGCTACCGTTGCCCGTGCTGATTGTCCCGGCGAGCGCCGCTGTGCGCAGATCATAGTAGAATTGGTTGACCAAACCCCTATCGATAAGCGCGTTTTTGCGCGCAGGTACACCTTCATCATCAAAAGGCAGGCTGCCGGGCCCGTACGGTATAGTGGGATCATCCACCAGCGAGAACTTTTCATCCAGTATCCTCGCTCCAAGCTTGTCTTTCAACGGTGAGGCGCCGTCGAATACCGTCTTGCCGTTAAGAGCCGATATGAGCGGCGCCAGTAGTGAACCTGCTACCCCGTAGGGTGTAAAGATCACCGGTAGCGTGCAAGAGGTTATAGAAGCGTTCCTCTTTGCCCTGTCGAGCTGCCTGATTATCTCGGCGGAAATAAGAGAGTGATCGGTTATAGGGCTGCAGGAACTGCGGACATCACCAACAAAAAGCATGTCACCGTCCCTGACCAGCACACCGTCCACGCTGATGCTGAAATTCGTCCGTGAATAGGTGGCATGATTGCCTTTAGTATTGGCAATCTTATATGTGGCTGTACCTTTTGAAGCAGTGGCCTCGCAGAGGATTTCGGGCGTATGCTTTCGGACGGCATCGATTACCTGCTCTACGAGTGTGATCATATCGTCGATGCTGACGAGTTCGATATTGGGGTCATGTATTTTAACTTCTGGATAAGATTGTCTGCCGGGGAATTCGAAGTTGACCTCCTGGCCGAACTGGCTGGTATCCAGTGCCATTGCGACGAGATCGCCGGGCTTGATCAGGCCGCTTGCCTGCGCAAAGCCGATCCTGCCGTTTTTCACAAGCCGCAATGCCGTGCCTGTTGTCTCCTTGGTCTGGATCTGCTTTAATCGGTTGGCTTCGAAATGTGCCGGAGTCCTGGTAGCAAAGACCTGAAATACCTCCGCGCTCTGAGCAGCTTTTTTCGCTATCGATAAAATCTCTTCCACTCACTTACCTCCGACGAGGCAGTTCCTGATACGTATATGCGGGCTGCCATTGGAAACAGGTAAGGGAGATTGCCCCGATTTGCCGCAGCCTCCGCCCTGATTCATCTGAAGGTCATTGCCTATGCCATCGATGTTGTCCAGCGTGGTGAAGACGTTTCCTGACAGCATAACCGGGCGGATCAATTCCTCTATCCTCCCGTTGCGTATCATGTAGGCTTCACCGGCCGAGAAAGTGAACATTTCCAGGCTTGTGGTGCCCCCGTACCACTCCCTGGCGTAAACGCCCTCCTTGATTTCGCTGAGCATCTCTTCTAATGTCGTAGTCCCCGGTTCAATAAACGTATTTGTCATGCGTACTATGGGGGGGAATTGGTAGCTTACGGCCCTGGCGTTGCCCGTGGGCTGTTCTCCCATTATGGCGGCTGTTTCCCGCGAGTGAAGGCGGCTATCAAGAATGCCCTCTTTAATCAAGTAGGTCCTGGTTCCCGACATGCCTTCGTCGTCATATTTAAAGCTGCCGCGGTAACCCGGGACGGCAGCTCCATCAACGATATTGAGGTGCTTGCCACCGAACCTGCGCCCGAGCACCATGATTTCCCTGAGCTGCGGGTTTTCGTATATATGGTCTGCCTCCGAGAGGTGCCCGAAGGCCTCGTGTACAAAGACACCTGCAAGCACAGGGTCCAGCACGACGGTATACGTTCCACCCTCTACCTGTGGCGCCGAGAGCAATGCTACAGCACGGCGGGCGATGTCCTTCGCCTGGCCATGCAGATTTTCGACGGCTGAGAAATCCCCTTTGCTGCCTATGCTCAGGCCGACCTGCTGCACGTCGCCGTCCCTGCTGGCTACAGCGTTCAATCTCAAAGTGAGGTCGATGCGGCTCTGCTCGATAAAGGCACCTTCAGACGTGACCAGGGTCACCTTCTTCCTGCCGTCGGCATAGCCGATAGTGGTGGTTTGAATGCCCGGCTCGCCCAACATTATTTCATTGTATTCGTCTAGCAGGTCCTTTTTTACAGAAAGCGGTATATCGAGAGGATTCCTCTTGTACTCAGCCTCGATTTTGTCGACAACAGGAGGCACGGTACTGAACTTACTCTCTTCCTTGCCCACATGCTTAGCCTGTTCGACCGCTAAAGCGATTTTCTCGGGGAGCTTTTCCAGGTCATTGAAGCTGACGAATCCCCATCCCCCTTTCACCAGAGCCCTTACGTTGCCACCGACGCTGGCCGTTCGTCCAGCTTCCTCAAGCCGCTGTCCGCGATACATAATGCGGCTGGAGCTGCTTTCTTCTAAACGGATTTCAATATAATCCGCGTTGTTACTTTTCAGTGCGGAGAATAGTTGATCTTTCATACAACTGCCCGGATAATCAATTTTAGCAAATAAATATGTTAGAGGTGAAAGAAGTCTTCAATCTGAATGGACTTCTGGTACACACCGTTATATACTTTTCGCAGGAGGTCGCCAATGCTGTCAAGCCTCATTGGTAAAATCGAAAAAGCCAAGCGCTATGCAGAAGAACCGGAACGTGTCACTATCTCCTCTTTTACCGCGGTATTCCGCGGGGAGAATGATGATCACGCTCTGGATTACAGAGAAGGCAAGTGGCATTGTAACTGCAATTTCTTCTCACAATGGGGAGCATGCGTGCATATAATGACCCTGCAGCGCCTGCTCGGTAAGATGCTTCCCGAACAGGCTGACACTTCAACCCCGGCATAGCCTACTTATTCAACACCCTGAAGCGCCGGAAGTCGGTGGAAGGTAGGGGTGTCTTTATTTTCCCCAACCCGGTAAATGCCCGCTCAGCATCCGCAGCTAAAAAAAGCGAACCCGTAATCAGTATAAGGTCCCTGCTGC
>CAYLRS010000110.1:0-5799 GCA_964385895.1 uncultured Dehalococcoidales bacterium | reverse complement strand
CCTAAGTATATCACGGCCCCTGTGAGCTAACAATCACAATGTCAACATGCGATATTCCAAGCTTATATCTTTTTGCCCCATATTCAATACTCTGTTATCATGATTACTGGAAATCATCCCTCCACACTTCAGAACGGCGGACTTTATCAAATGCCTGTTGGTTATGTTTGCGACGATATTTACCAGGAGCACGATACAGGTGGCCACGTCGAAGGCAAGGACAGATTAACAGCCATCAATACTGTCCTGAACAAGTTGCAGATCAAGGAGAAGCTTTTTACTATTGCGCCGAGGCCCGCCACTATAGATCAAATAGCCGCAGTTCACGACAGGGAATATATAAGAGAACTCAGAAGCGAAGTTGAAAGCGGAGGAGGCTGGCTCGACCCGGATACCTATGCCTCACCCGGTTCATTCAATGCGGCGCTTTATGCCGCCGGCGGGCTGATGAACGCAGTTGACGCTGCTATGAACAAAAAGGTGAGCGGCGCCTTTGCGCTTGTCAGGCCACCCGGGCACCATGCCACCCCACAACACCAGATGGGCTTCTGCCTGTTTAACAACGTAGCCATCGCGGCCAAGTTCGCCCTGGGTAACTACGATATTAAACACGTGCTGATTATTGATTTCGATGTGCACCACGGCAACGGAACACAGGATGCTTTTTACACGGACTCCCAGGTCATGTATTTCTCTATCCACGAATATCCGTGGTATCCCTTCACAGGAGACGCTAACGAGACCGGTGCCAGAGCCGGCGAGGGCTACAACGTTAACGTCCCACTAGGGGCCAGTGTTGGCGATAATGAGTATGTCACGGTTTTCCAGAAGATACTGGTGCCTGTTGCCAGGCGCTTCGAGCCTGACCTGGTTCTCGTCTCAGCAGGTTACGATTCACACTGGCAAGATACTATATCTAACATGAACGTCACCACCACCGGGTTTGCGCGGATGGCAAAAATAATCAAGTCGATATCGGATAATTACTGCCGGGATAGACTGGTATTCACGCTCGAAGGGGGCTACAACCGCGCCGCGCTGGCATATTCCGTGGCTGCTACATTCGAATTAATGATGGGCAATAACGAAATCCTTGATCCGCTGGGGTCGCCGCCCATCGCGTATTCACCGGCGGAGTTCGATGGTTTCATAAAGATGATCCGGAATATTCACAAAATTAAGCAATAACGGATCCTCTACTTTGCTGAAATAAAAAAGCGGGGTAAAATAACCCCGCTTTTTTAATTTAAGCTACGTTTTTAAGCCGTTTTGGGGAGATGTCCTCATCCCTCTGTCCCAGAGCACCAGCAACGGACCGGCCACGAACACAGAGTCATAGATGCCAACCACAACACCGATAAGGAGCGCCATGATGAATTGCTGGATGGTGACGCCTCCGAAAAGGTAAATGGCAAGGCACGTTAGTATCACCGTAAGGCTCGTGTTGATACAGCGGGTTATCGTCTCAAGTATACTCGAGTTCACGGTCACAGCGAAATCCTTGCTTATCCCCTTGCGCATATTCTCCCTGATGCGGTCATAGACAACAACTGTATTGTTGATGCTAAAACCTACGATTGTTAACATCGCCGTTATAAACATGGAGTCAACCTGGTAGCCTATCAGCCATCCCAGGATGGAGAAAATCCCCAGAACTATCAAAACATCATGTAAAAGAGCGATTACCGCACATGCTCCCCATCTGAAAGGTTTGGGCATATGACGGAAGGCAAATGCGATATAAATCAGCATGAATACAGAGGCCACACCTACCGCAATCGCCGCGTTGCGCGCTACCTCTCCGGCCACCAGGGGCGATACCGTGTAGAAATCCCTGATCGTAACATTGGTATTCAATGCTTTCTTTAATCCTGCTATAAGAGCTTCCTTCTGCCCGGTATTGATCTCCCTGATGCGGACCAGGTAGTCGCCTTCGCTCGTCTTCTGAATCGTCGCCTCGCCATAACCTAAATCAGTCATTTGCTGTCTCAGGCCAGACTGGTCTACTGTGGTGCTGAAGCGCAGGGTCATTACAGTGCCGCTGCTGAAATCAATGCCTAGGCGGAAACCGAAAACCAGCATGGAAATGATGCCCGGGACTAGAAGAATAATAGAAATCAGGAAAAACCAGTTGCGCTTACTAACTATGTCGATCATGCTTTAACTCCATAGAACCAGGGATTTTTCACAATTTTTATTGCCAGCATCAAAAATAGCCTGCTGACGGTTATGGCCGTGAACATGCTCAAGGCCACGCCGATGAACAATGTCAATGCGAACCCCTTGACCATGAATGCGCCGAAGGTGTCACCGAACCAGTAAAGCACTATGCACGCGATGAACGTGGTTACGTTGCTGTCGCGTATGGCAAGCCAGGCACGGCTAAAGCCTGCATCAACTGCAGCACCCAAAGTGCGGCCTGCTCTCAGTTCCTCCTTCATACGCTCGAAGATAAGTATATTAGCATCCACCGCCATTCCTACCGATACAACACCCGCAGCAATACCTGCCAGCGTCAGCGTAACCGGTACAAGTTTGAAGATCGCGGTAAGTATAACACCGTATATTAAAAGAGCCAGAGTCGCCACCACGCCCGACATCCTGTAGTAAAGGATCATGAAAAGTATGACCAGTACTATGCCTATAGCACCAGCCACCATGCTCTTGCGCAGTGAGTCAGTGCCAAGTGTGGCATCAACCGTTTGCTCCTGGATTATTTTCAGGGGCAGGTCGAGGGAACCCGAGTTAAGCTGTATGGCCAGGTTCTGCGCTTCCTTCATATCCATGCCTGTTATGACACCGCTGCTTTTGATAACTGCCTGCACGGTCGGAGCCGAGATAGGCTGGTTGTCCAGGAAGATCCCAAGGGGTTTCTGTAAATTACGCTTGGTTACCTGTTCAAAAAGTACGGCGCCCTCGTCGTTCCATTCAAACGCGACTTCAGGTTCATTGGTTCCCGGTTTCAATAAAACCTTGGAATTTGGCTTCAGGTACTTACCTGTCAGCTCCTTTTCCTTGCTATCGCTGCCGGTTGCTTTGGCGGGCGTCCATTTGATATCGCCCTTCTCATCCTTAGCGTATCCACCTGAAGGATCTGGCGTCGTCTCGCGGAACTCCAGCAAGGCTACCTGCCCTATCAGCTTCTTGGCCTCATCAACGTTCTTTTCGCCGGGGAGCTGCACAAGGATGCGGTTCTCCCCCTGCCTCTGGATAATCGGCTCTTTCACGCCGAAGGCGTTGGCACGCCGCTCGATCTTGCCGACGACCCCTTCCATTGCTGCATCGACCGTTTGCCCCGGGTCCTTCTTGGACAGGTCTGCCTCATATACCAGATACGAGCCTCCCTTGAGGTCCAGTCCCAGGGTCAGCCCCTGACGTCCGAACCTGTCGCTGTCCAGCGGTGTTATTGCCCACAGGGCAAAGCCAAACAGGAGCAATACGAATATTAATAGGTAAACGTTACTTGTTTTCAATTATCTGCTTTCCCTCCTGATCGTCATTAATATCAAACTATTCCACGGCAAGGACATTTGTATTTCATGCATCGCAGCAGCAGCCCTTTCCCAGTTCGTTCCTGACTAACTCTAAGGCTTCCTCACGCGTGCGAATTTCGCCGGCCGCCTGCGCTTCCCTGACCATTGCCAGGAACCTGCCTATCTGCCTGCCCGGGCTCAATTTGAACTCGCGCATCAGGTCATTCCCGTCGATGAGCCTTACAGGCATTATCTCGCTTTCCTGCTTATTATATACCTCCAGTACATACTTGATTTGCTCGATGTGCATGCGCCATTCGTCCGCATCAACTCTCGGCCCAAATACCGCCAGGTAATCGGCGAGGGCCAGGTATATTACATCGATACCGGCTCCCTCCGTATCCCTGAAAAAGCGGTAAATCGCCCGACTGGTCGGCATGCCATCACCGGACATCTGCGCCGGGTGCAGGTGATGATAGACCAGCTTTTCCACATAGCGTATTTCCCTGGTGCTGAACCTGAGCCTTTCCATAATGTCTGCCGCCACCACGGCCCCATCTTTGGTGTGCCCTAAAAACCTCGCCCTTCCTTCCTTATTAACCGATTTAGTGCTCGGTTTGGCGATGTCATGCAGCAGCGCTCCCACCTTTAATAACGTCTTCCTGTTACTTCCACCGGCTATTTCCGCGTTGAAATGTTCTTGTATTTCATCCGACCACGGCACCATGGCAAGAAGGTCCCTTCTGCCATAAACCCAGTCGCTTTCCCTGAGCAGGAATTCTATAGAAGCTATGGTCTCGATCGAGTGGTCGAAGACGTCCCAGTAATGCTCCTTCGGTTGCTTTACCCCTCTCATCGACTCCATCTCGGGGATTATCTTGCACAGCAAGCCCAAATCGTCCAGGTAGCGCACCGAGTTGCTGGCATAGGGCAGCGCCAGTAGCTTGAGCAGCTCTTCCCTGACTTTCTCGTTCGCCACTTGCTGCACCAGAGCTGCGTTCAGACGGATTGACTCTTCGGTAATCGGCTCTATCTCAAGATTCAGTTCCTTGGCAAGCCGCATTGCCCGCATCAGCCGCGAAGGGTCTTCCTCAAATATCCTGTCACTTACCTGCCTGAGCAGGCCCTTCTTCAGGTCTTCTTCCCCGCCAGTGGGATCAAGCAACTGTATTGAATCAGATACGAAAGCTGCCAGCTCCAGTGCCATGGCATTCACGGTGAAGTCCCGTCTCAACAGGTCGCGTTCAATATCGCCGGAGTAAGAGGTAATATCTATATGCCAGGGCTGTGATTCGCCTGCAACGACAACCCTGCCCACGCGGTTCTCCTCATCCAGCAGTACATACCTGCCGTCGACAATTTCCGCGGCTTCCTGTGCTACTGCAAGGGAATCGCCACTGACAGCGATATCAATGTCCATGGTGTCTTTCCCTATGAGCCAGTCACGCACAAAGCCGCCCACCAGGTATGCTTTGCAGTTCGGTGGTGTACAAATGGGGGTAAGTTTGGTGAGGATTTCCATCAGATCCTGGTTGATTGCGAACACAAGCTAAAATTATATCCCTGCACTTATTGCTTGTAAAGTAAATGCGCCTTTATCCATGCAGGGATGGGTCTTTAAACCCGTCCGATTGTAGGTACACTTAAAGGTACGCCCCTAAGAGGAATATCCCTGTGATATAATTTAGACGCCATGCAATACAAGCGTATAGTCATCAAACTGGGCACCAACCTGCTTACCGGCGGCAGCGGCAAGCTGGATCTGAAGGTGATGCCCGATCTTGTCAGGCAGATGGCCGAGCTTCAAGGCAAGGGACATGAAGTCATCCTGGTGTCTTCCGGTGCCGTAGCGGCCGGCAGGGAGAAGCTGGGCATAAAGAACAAGAGAAAAGATATCCCCTTCAAGCAGGTCATGGCATCCGTGGGGCAGAACCGGCTCATGCACACCTATGATGAGTTATTTTCCAAATATGCTATAACGGTAGCGCAGGCGCTCCTCACCAGATCGGATTTAAGCGACCGCGCCCAGTATCTTAACGCGCGGAACACCCTGCTCGCCCTGATCGACCTTAATGTTATCTGCATCGTGAACGAGAATGACGTTGTCTGCACCGACGAACTCGGAGACCTGACGTTCGGGGATAACGATAACCTCTCCGCCATGGTAGCCAACCTGGTCGATGCCGACCTTCTCATCCTGCTCTCCGACATCAAAGGGCTCTATTCCGCTGACCCGCAACAAAATAAAGACGCCAGGCTGATCCCCGTTATTGAGAAAATAGATGAGGCAGTTGAGGAAATGGCCGGCGGCGCAGGCAGCTCCAGG
>CAYLRS010000109.1:0-5815 GCA_964385895.1 uncultured Dehalococcoidales bacterium | reverse complement strand
TTCTGTGTTGAGTTCTGTCTCAGAGATGTTCTGGAAATGAGCTCAGAGATTAGTTCAAAGGGATATCAAATTGGCTGCAGTTAAAGATGGAATTAAATGCCTTGCATGCGGATTTTGTGAATTTATTTGCCCTGAATTTACCGTCAAGCTCTCTATTAATAATAAAGCGTCTTTGAATACCCAAACGTAATTCGCTGTTTTAATTCTGACTACAATCCAATTATGACTGTCATATTAAGTATAAGACTGATTCCGACTGTAATTAATATAATATAACACTGATGTCAGATAATGGATGCCTTGTAGGTGAATATTTTATTAATGGTGATATCGCTTGCATAGCCAGAAACAAGGAGACAATCATGATAAGGTTCAAGCAAGCAAAACAGGTTAATTGGCAGCCGTGGTTTAAGCTTATAGTTGACATGGTGTTCATCACATCCCTAATAGCTGCGGGAACTGCTATATCTTGCCAGAACAATCCTACCTCAACTCAAACCATTTCGCCTCCGTCTCAAACCGCACCGGCTTCGCCTCAAACTTCAATCGAAAATTTACCCTTACCTGCCCACGGTGATCCAGGCCTGTTAACAGATGTTAAATCTCCTCCCGATGAAGGGCGTGACCATATATGGCCGGACCACCCGGTCGAATATAAAACAATGCCACCAACTTCAGGGACTCACTTCCCTGATCCTACGGCTCCGGGGTTCTACACCATAAGGCCGGCATTCGGCTATCTGGTGCACAGCCTGGAGCACGGCTCGGTAGTTGTCTACTACGACCCGGGCAAACTTACAAATGAGATAGAACAGAGCTTGAAAGCTTTTATAAAAGCACACAGCAATCCTGAAGTGGGGGTCATAGCTGTTCCAGACGCGGATTTCAAATATCCATTTATTCTCACCGCCTGGGATAAGATGCTTGAACTTAAAAATTATGATCCCCAGGTCGTAAGGGCATTTCTAGCGGAATACCTTAACCATGGTCCTGAGTCCCCATCTCCTTAAGAGATGTCCCCAGCGTAATTACCTTGTCTTTGCGGTATTGTTAATCAGAGATTAGTAAAACCTGGCTAACTTTTCCAGCGGTTCCCTCTCAGTGCGGAACTGATTGACAAGATCGTCCCAATCCGGATACCCGATAGGAATTCCCAGCACCATCAGCTTGGTATCCTCTAAACCCAGTATCTTACGCAGTATATCCGGGTAGAGGACCGATTGTATCGCCGGTATGGTGCCCAGCCCGTGCTCGGTAGCAAGCAGGAGCATGTTTTGCGTTATCAGGCCGCAATCAAATATATTCCAGACGTTTGTCGTGTCATTAGCATGGTAGAACGAGCGGTCGATCATGATATAAATGCAGCTGGGTGCACCCCACAGTTTGAAGCCGCGTAGGCCCCATTCTATCCTTTTCTGCTTATCTGCCCGGTCGATGCCTAACTTTTCGAGTACACCGGCCATAACTGCGCGGCGTCTGGCTGCCCAGGGTTCCGGGTATTGACGAGGTATAGATATATCCAGGACGGGTAGCTTAGAGGAACTGTCGATAAAAGCTTGCTTTATCTCTTCCAGCTTCGTACCGCTTACTACGGCAAATTCCCAGGGTTGGCTGTTAGATGCCGAGGGTGCACGCAAAGCTCCGCCAACTATTTTCTGTAATATATCCGGCGGCACCGGGTCGGATTTAAAACCCCGAATCGACCTCCTCTTATTGATAACTTCGATAACATCCATATTACCTGCTCCTTTCAATCTGTTTTATCGGAATTAAACTAACCAAATATTATCTCATAATAGAGATCGGAATACTGGATAATTTGAACCTGCGCGCGCTCGTAAATATAATACGTACTTCCGTATGTAAAAATATCGTTAATAACCGGCGGTGACTTCCAGCCCTTTAGATTTCAATATATTAATGAGAATCTGTAATCTCTCCTGGGGAAGAGGTTTACAATCATTCAGGGAATAGTTCTTGCCAAGTGATTGATACTTTTGCCTGCCCCACTCGTGATAACCGAGAAGGGAATTCTTCTCCGCAGGTATTGTCTGCAGCCTGACAGCCAGCCTCTCCATATATTCTTCTGAATCGTTGTAATCGGGAATTACGGGGATCCTGATCCATACCTTGGACTTACCTGTCTTAACTAGCTTTTCAAGATTATCCATAATTAACCTATTATCGGCACCGGTGCCGTTACGATGTGCCTCATTGTCGATGTTCTTGATGTCGAAGAGGACGAGATCAGTGTACTGTGACGCTTTCTCCAGCACTTCCCAGGGTACATAGCCGCTGGTATCCAGCGCCGTGTTAAGTCCATTTTTCTTGCACTCCTGCAGTAGGTTGATAGCAAACTCTGCCTGGAAAAGTGGTTCCCCTCCGGAGAGCGTCACGCCACCGCCAGAATTACGGTAGAACATCTCGTCACGTATACACTCGTCAAGCACCTCTTTAATGCTGACATACCGGCCTGCGACTTCCAATGCATTAGCCTGACACGTATCAATGCATTTCAGGCATTGGTCACATCTTGCCCTATCTAAGTGAAGGCCGTCTGCATCCAGAGTAATAGCATCTCGCGGACATGATTCGATGCATCTCCGGCAGCCGTCGCACCTGGAACTTCTGACCATTATCTCGGGCAGAGGATTGATGGACTCCGGGTTCGAGCACCACCTGCATCTAAGCGGACAACCCTTAAAGAAGACCGTGGTCCTGATGCCGGGTCCATCATGGATACTGTAGCGCTGGATATTGAAAACCAGACCTTTACGGTCGGCTCCCATTTCCAGGTCAGGCGAACTAACTAGATTACTTTTATTGGAGTTCAGAAGCACTGCGGTGTCCGGGCGATGATGGAATCCTGTATATTCTTATCAAGATCGATGAAATAGGCTGCGAAACCCGCCACACGCACCATAAGCGTAGAATATTTCTCGGGATGCTTCTGTGCATCCTCAAGTGTTTCCCTGCCCACAGTAGTAAACTGGATATGATGAATCCCCAGATCAGCAAATGTCTTCAGGTACTGGGCAAATATCTCCGCGTTATGACCCACCAGATATTGTGGCATGAAGCTCTGGTTCAAAAGGTGGTTCCAGCTTATAAGCGGGTCGACCTTTGAAACAGATTTGAGAACTGCCGTAGGACCTTTCTTATCGCGCCCAGCCATTGGAGATATAGTCCCATCATTGAAAGCATCGCCTGATTTCCTGCCGTCCGGCGTTGCCGCGCAAACGCGCCCGAAGCTCCACCAGGCT
Organism: uncultured Dehalococcoidales bacterium; assembly: GCA_964385895.1. Taxonomy (GTDB): domain Bacteria; phylum Chloroflexota; class Dehalococcoidia; order GIF9; family UBA5629; genus CAYLRS01. Next base: position 2,552 of record CAYLRS010000109.1, on the reverse strand, counting down.
GTAGCTGCTGTGCCATCTACATTGACCGGTGTTCCCCAGTTAGTCTTGCACCTGCCCGTTTCCTCGGCAATCCTGCGGGCGACTTCCAGCGAGATCAGGTCGGCATAATCGTCGTCGTTGCCAAACTTAGGTGCGTTAAGGAATATCTGCCTTATATCCTCATATCCTTCCCAGTTGTGCTTGAGGGCCTCGATGAGTTTAGGCATAGTTACCTTCTTGTCTTCAAAGACTACTTTCTTAACCGCGGTAAGCGAATCTGCTACCGTGTTGAGACCGAAAAGCGTTACGTCGCGGTAGTCAGGCATGTAGTTCCAGTCACGTACATCCTGCGCCCTCTCGACGCAATCATCGATCACCGACGAAAGGAACGGCCGGGGTGCCCATTGCTGGTAAAGGGCGTCTGCGATGTTACCAATGCGTACCAGCCGGTGGATGATCAGGCGGTAATTCTCCATGGTAGCATCAAAAAGTTCGTCCATGGAACTTATAGTCTCGGGGGCAATAGTTTTATAGCCCGCCTTCTTGTATATAGCAAGAGGATCCAGGCCCAGGGCCTGGTTAAGGCAAAGCGGAACGGGAACACCACCCGCCCAGGCCGAAATGTGGCTGAAGTTCTTTCCTGGTATCGTAGGCACCATGCAGTTATTGATGGAATAATTACGCGCATCCTCCAATGGGCAGCCAAGTTTGACCAGCCTGAGCACGACCACTTTATCGCTGAAAATCGCCGGTTGCGGCATACCCGAAGCCATCACCTCGATTGCTTTGTCAACCAGTTTCCTGGGTATCCCGTCGTGCCAGCGCAGCGCAAGCGGGGGTACGATGGCGCGGACACTCTTTGTGGCATCCAGGATAACGTAGCTCATTTCGTTGCTGACGTCGCGGCCTTTCGAATCGACACCACCAATGGTGACTGTTTGAAAACCCAGGGCACCACCACCAAAGCCAGACCAGATAGGCGCATGCAGGAAGCCGGTCTCCTGGAACTTAACGAAGAGGAACTCAACGAGCTCCTGGGCCTGATCACGTGTAATTTTGCCCGCAGCGAGATCTTTTTCATAGAAGGGATTGAAGACGACATCGAACCTGATGCCGGAACCTACCTGCGGCAACTCTATGAAATTGACCACAAGATGAATAAACCAGTAGCTTTGGATAGCTTCATGCAGAGTGCGCGCCGGATTTTCCGGCACCCTTTCGCATGCTTCGGCAATCGTTGCCAGTTCCACCTTCCTTAAAACGTCTTTCTCTGATTTGGACAGGCTTCGTGCCAGCACCGCATATCTCTTCGACCATCTTACGACGGCTTCAAGGGCGATGATGGTACTCTCGAGGAAATCCTTTTTACGGACATAATCAATGCCGTTAATAGTCTCTGCCATATAATCTTGCTCGAGCCGCGCCATCCGTGCCTTAGCTTCTTCGACTATCCCCTTAAGGCCCACAGATAGAATCTTCTCGTAATTAGGTGTGGCAGATTCCCAGTTAAAGATCCAGAACTGCTCTGCGAGCTCTCTGGTGAGGTAACGTTTAAGCATATGGTGAATAGAGCGGTCACCCCAGTATGCGCCTATTTCTTTAAGCTCTTTTCTCCCATCGTCAGTAAGCATGCTGCTATAAACTTGACCCGGCGCCGTTTCACGCGCAATCCATTTCCAGGCAAGCTCCGGGTAAAAGGGGACGGAGTCGGTGTTGGAGGCGTAGTTGCCTACTATCACCTCGCCCGTCCTTATATAGACAGTCATATTGTCCAGTATGTGAGCCAGAGCTTTAGCCCGGCGTAAAGGCATTGGCTCGCCTTCGGTCTTTTTATAGGATTCCGTCACCAGTTTAGCCCTCTCAAGGTCGAGTGACCATTTAAATCCCGGTCTGGTCGCCCTTGCGTCTTCGCTGAGCGCTTCCAGCGCGACCTGCTGAGCCTTTATCGGTGTATTGACCATCAGATTTTGCGTTCGTGTTGTCATTTCAACCTCTTGAAGTCATCTTTGGGAATATGATTATATCGATCTTAATTTATTATAGCCTGATCTGCAGGTTTTCCACAGGGTAGCTCATGCACGGGTGGATATACCCGGATTTTTCATCCACCCAGCGGTGCTTTACCCTTGACGGAGCGAAGACCTTGCCTGACACCAGCTTTGTTCGGCAGGCGGTACACTCACCGGACCGACAGACCGCGGGCACGATGATACCGGCACGTTCCAGTGATATCATCAGTGGCTCACCGGCTTTGGCAGCGATTTTACGCCCGGTTCTCATCTCAACGACCTCAAATTCTTTCTGCGGGGAGATGCCAGGCCAGCCAGGTTCGGCGGTGATATCCTGCGGTGGCCCATAGACCTCTTTCTTAATTCGTCTTGCCGATACGCCCAGCGACTCAAGTGCCTCGCAGCAGAGCGCATACATCTTTGCCGGGCCGCAAACGAAGAAGGTCTTGCCCTCAAGCGTGCCCACCAGTGATGAGATCATCTTTGCATCCAGAAAACCGGTCGCCCCTCTCCATCCTTGTGGCGGTTCACTTATCACATGATCTACCCTGATGTTCTTATGTT
>CAYLRS010000108.1:0-5826 GCA_964385895.1 uncultured Dehalococcoidales bacterium | reverse complement strand
GGCGTGGCAGCCGAAGGGCGCGGCAATCTGTCTGCGGTGAGTAGATTGCTTCGTCGCTGCGCTCCTCGTAAAGACAACAAAAAAAATCCGCGCAGTGACAACAAAAAAGCCTCGCGCTGACAGCACTAAAAAAGCCTCCTCGGCCTGCTGCGCCGCCAAAGCATGACCATGCCGAGCAGGCAGGCTGTGCCCAGCAGCGCGAGACTGAAGATGAGAATCGCGTCAGTCACTGTGACGGGAGTATCGGGTGCTTTTGCGCTGGCCGGCAGACTGGCCACCTGGACTACCGGCGGGGGCAGGGGTACCGGAGGCGGCGGAGCCGGAGGGGCTATCCCGCCGGCTGAGGATGATGGCGTTGGATATGTCCCTATCAAGAACCCCGTGCCTGCATAGACGAAGCTCCATACCTGCGAGGGACTGCTCCAGTGATCGGCGGCGTTGCCCGCGTAAACGCGCCAGTAGAAGGTATTTCCTGAACCACTAAACAATGTCACGGATTGGCTGGTGCCGCTGACTACTGCACTATATACCTGCGCGCCGCTGAAAGAGGAGTTGCTGTTGACCTCAAGCCTGTATTGCGTAGCGCCGGCCGTAGCATTCCACTGCAACGTCACGGCCGTGTCATTCACGGTTGCCCCGCTGGCAGGAGACAGCAGGGTGGGGGCTGCCGGAGGGGGGGCAGGCGCCAGCTGTACAACGGTTACACTCCTGTGCTGCATACCGTAGTAAGTGCCGCCCCAGGCCATTGAGTGTACTGCGTGGTCCCAGGTATCATGTACGTAGATTAAGCTGCCGCTGTCGTTATATCCCACGCCCAGCATGGTGTGCCCGTAGACGTGAATCAATACCGGCCGGCCGGCATCGATCTCGGCCTTGAACCGGTCATAAGTGAACCCGGCGGCGATGCCGTCAAATCCATAAATGCGCTGGTTGAAGTTGCCGGTGACGGCGTAACCGCGCGACTCGAAGAACAGCCTGATGCCGTGGCAGCCGTCGCGGCTGAGGGGCTCCATGCCGGTATAGTCATAGAGGGGTTCATTGCCGCCGGCAAACCAGAAGCTGGTGCTGCCGTCCGGGTTGCCGTAGCCGCTGCCATATTTGACCCACTGGCTGGTGCCCATGAAGTCGGCCAGGCTGTCAGCGGCATGCTCCGTCCAACTGCCGGTGGCGTAAGGATCCCCGGTGCAATTATAAGCCCGCCAGTAGTCGTCCACGCTTCCCCTGGTGGCCCGCCCGTCGATGTTGTTCCTGGTTGCGCTCAAAGGACTATTGCCGCAGGTCACCGCGATACCGCAGGTAGCTGGATAGGCCACATTCGACCACCATAGTTCATTGTTGAGCGGGCAGACCCCGCCGTTGGCGGGACCGCTGTAGATATTGGTGTAGCCCTGCGCCGGCTGGTCATAGTAACCTGCCAGCATGGCGGCTGCAGTGGCCGAGCATCCGTAGATCCAGTTGAAGGCCGGCACACCGGTCAGCGAATTGATCCCCGCTTGAATATCCGGCACCGGGATAGCAGCCGCCTTCATCAGCACCGCCGGAGGCGGGGAGCCGGGCACCATGACCCGGTACACCACCTTACCCTGCGGGTCTGTATGCCTGGTGGTGTACCGGTCTATCCTCTCGGCGTCAGCGGCCAGCACCCGCTGGGCATTTGCCGCTCCCGCCAGCATCATGACGGCGCACAGCAATAACGCCGGCCATACCCTTCTCATACTCGTTGACATACGGATTCAGCTCATCTGCCGGGTTTCGGCTGCTATTTATTGTGCTTGTGCGGTGCAACCCTGTCAAACATTACAGTGTACTTTACAGTCGCGGTTGACAACGGATAAACTTTCCGGCTCGGCGGCCGTTATCTATAATGAGAAAACAACGGAGGTTAACCAGGATGAATATCTGTTTGAGGATAGCGGCCACGCTCGGCATGGGCTTATTGATCGGGCTTACGGCCTGTGCACCATCGTCTCCCTCCCCGCTGCAGCCTGCCCAGCCGGCCGGCGCGCTGGTTAAATCGGATAAGCAGCAGGTCGCCTCACCGCAGGTCAGCCCGGCGGACGCCCGGGCGCTGGTGGACGGCAATAATGCCTTTGCCTTCGACCTCTACCGTGCGCTCAGGGACGAGCCGGGCAACCTGTTCTACTCCCCCTACAGCATCTCGCTGGCGCTGGCTATGACCTATGCCGGCGCGCAGGGTACCACAGCCAGCCAGATGGCGGATACCCTGCACTATACCGTGCCGCAGACCAGCCTGCACCCCGCCTTCAACAGCCTGGACAGCCAGTTGAGCAAGCGCGGCCAGGGCGCCAGAGGCAAGGACGGCAAGGGCTTCAGGTTGAACATCGTCAATGCCATCTGGGGACAGAAGGGCTATGAGTTCCTTACCAGCTTCCTGGACACGCTGGCCGAGAACTACGGCGCCGGCCTCAGGATACTCGATTTCGCGGCGGCGCCCGAGCCCGCACGCCTTACCATCAATAAGTGGGTCACTGACCAGACGGAGGGCCGCATAGAGGACCTCATCCCGCAGGGCGTCATCGATATTTACACCCGCCTGGTGCTCACCAATGCCATCTACTTCAACGCCGCCTGGCAGTATCCCTTCGAGAAGGGTGCTACCGCGCAGGGACCCTTCCACCTGCTCGACGGGAGCCAGCTAAATGTGCCCCTGATGCACCAGACCGAGTCGCTGCGCTACATCGAAGGCAAAGACTACCAGGCCGTGGAGCTGCCCTACGACGGGCGTGAGACCTCCATGCTCATCCTGCTGCCTCGTACCGGACAGTTCACCGCCTTCGAGAAAACGCTGGATGCCAAACAGGTCGCCTCTATAGTAAATGCACTGGAGACCAGGAGGGTCGAGCTGACCCTGCCGCGCTTTGAGTTCACCCGTGACTTCAGCCTCAAGAAAACGCTGTCCGCCCTGGGCATGCAGGATGCCTTTTCGGGTAAGGCCGATTTCTCCGGCATGACGGGCAAACGCGACCTGCAGATCTCGGACGTCATTCACAAGGCCTTTGTGGCCGTTGATGAGGCCGGCACCGAGGCCGCCGCCGCCACCGCCGTGGTGATGCGGGAGACGGCCATGCCCGTGGGCGATGTTATCGAGGTCACAATCGACCGGCCTTTCATCTTCCTAATACGCGATAACAGCACGGGCACTGTTCTATTCATCGGCCGCGTGCTCGATCCGGGCGCATAGCCCTTCATTGTAATGTTGTCATTGCGGGCGCACCTGAACCCCTACACTTTAACCCTGTCATTGCGGGCACGAAGGGCGTGGCAATCTCACGTTCGAAGACGTAAGGCCTGAAGCAAGGTCATGAGATTGCTTCGTCGCTGCGCTCCTCGCAAAGACAACATAAAAATCCTCGCAATGACAGCACTAAAAAGGCCGCTGCACCCGCGCAGCGGCGCTACCTCTGTTTGAAGAGCAGGGATATTATAAATACCAGGAGCAGCAAACCTCCGATTACTATGATGATTAGCACGGGCCAGGAGAGGCCGGCTACCGGTCCTGACGCCGTACCAGCCTTGACCTCGAAGCTGGCAGTGAGGTTGCCGATGGACACCCTGTAAGTGCCCGGCTCGCTCTTGCTCAGGCTGAAGGTGACGACCTGTGATTTGCCGGGCTCCAGTGTGACGGCCTTCTGCGCCTCGTTTTTATCGTTTAGCTTGAGGATAATGGTCTGGTTGTCGCTGGCTGTGCCAGTATTGACCACCCGGACTGAAACCGTTACCTGCTCACCCTGCCCGGCAACCTGGGGCGATACCGTCAGGTCGGAGGCAACGAAAGCGGGTTTTGCCGGGGGCGGTGGTGTGGCCGTAACCTTGCCCAGAAGGGCATACACGGAGAAATGGTCAAGCCTGGCCGCGACGGTGTCGGCCTGCGCGTTTACGGTGGAGGGTATCTCTGTCCAGATCGAGTTGCTGAGGGTGGCTATATACAGCCCTGATTCCTGTACACCGGCCGGAAGGCTGGCCGGGGTGTATTTTATGCCCAACGTCGCGCCGGGACTGAAGCTGGCCCCGTCGGGGGCGAAGCTGTAAGCTTCAATCAGCTTTACTCCGGCGGGCGCAGCCGGCGGGCTGGCAAGCTGGATAACGGTGATGTTCTGGCTGGCCGGCAGATTTACCGTGGTGTTTTCGGCCAGCGCGATGCTGATCCTGCCGTCGGCGCTGGAAAGGGATCTGGCCGCCCTGAGCACGTTGCCTGCGAGCGTGATATTCTCGCTCTTGCCGAGTATATTGGTATTCACTACCCGGGAAACAGTCGGCGGCGTGGCTTTGGGTGCGCGGATAGCGAAGGTGGTGAAGTGCGATACCGGCGCAGATACCAGGTTGGCAGTGGTATTGCAGGACGAGCTAAGGCGCGACCAGGCCGAGCCGGTCCAGTAGGCCATGTACAGGCTGGATTCGCTGACGCCGGCGGGCAGCCAGGCCGGTTCATATTTGAGCTTGAGGGTTGCCGCAGGGCTGAAGGTGGCCCCGGCGGGCGTAAAGACGTAGGCGCGCACCGCCGTGGAGTTGTCCGCGGCCGCCGCAGGGTTGGTTTCACTGGCGGCGAACAGCGTGGTGGCACCCTGCAGGTTGATCGTGGTATTGGCGTCCAGCTTGAGCCTGACCCTGCCGTCCGCGCTCGAGAGCTCCTTGCCCAGGGCCAGCCTGCCGTTGCTGAGGATTATATTCTCGGATTTGCCCAGTATGGTGGTAACAATGGTCTGCGTGGCGGGTGCCGCACCTGTGACATGCAGGTTGAGCAGCCGGGCCGGCGCGGCGCTGCAGGTGATATTCTCGGCTGCCACTTTGCCGTTTACAAAGAACTTAATGATCTGCCCGCCGGCGCAGCTCACCAGGAACATCGGGCTGTAGCCGTACCTGCCCTGGGAGTCGGTGGTAGCTGATGACTTCTGGACGCCGTTGATTTTGGCGACTACTGAATAGCCCGCACCGACAGCCGTGCCGTTATCGGAGACCGTGCCGTAAAACTGCAGCGATAAAGAGGGAGTATCGGCAAGGGCCGGCGTGAGCGGGAAAAGCAGGGTTATGGCAGATAGAACGAGCGAAAGCAGTATCCTGAGCTGCCAGGCTTTATAACCGGGGGGAGGCGCTGCTGGATCTGATTTCATCCTTGCTAATAATATATTTTGTATTGGATATTCTGTCAATAGAACATGCACAAATAAATAATTAAATTGCAATTCGGGTGTCTTTGCGAGGAGCGCAGCAACGAAGCAATCTCAGGGCATTACATCTCCGATCGAAAGATTGCTTCACTACGTTCGCAAAGACATGTACCGGTGGGATTGCCACGCCCTTCGGGCTCGCAGCTTCGGCTCACCGCAACGACAACAGTCAGCGGATATGGCCTTTGCGCTTTAAATAATCTTTAAGCGCATCCTGCCAGGGGCGCAGGTCATCCAGGCCGAGCCGCCGCAATACGCCATGCCCCAGCACGGAATAGCGCGGCCTTTTAGCCTTCTGGGGAAACTGGTCAGATGTGATGGGAACAACGGGCGTTTTAAGCCCGGCCTGCTTGAGTATCTCCACGGTGAATTCATACCATGAGCAGGTGCCGTTGTTGGTCACGTGGATGATGCCGGTGAAACCGGTTTCGATAATCTGCGCGATTTTGAACGCGAGATCGTGTGTATAGGTGGGAGAGAAAACCTGGTCGTTTACCACCCGCAGCTCGGGCTTTTCCCCGGCCAGCTTCAACATGGTTTCAACGAAGTTGCCGCCTTTGCCCATGGCGCCGGCCGTGCCGAAAAGGGCGGAGGTGCGGACGATAACGTGATTGCTGCAAAGGGCGCGCACGTGGTTATC
>CAYLRS010000107.1:0-5885 GCA_964385895.1 uncultured Dehalococcoidales bacterium | reverse complement strand
TTGAAATCGAGGGAAGTGAGGTAGTAGCAGATGCTAACGGAAGATAGATTGCGTGGTAGTTTACGTGGTTGTCTGGATATGACGGGGTTGCCGGCTCCGCAGGTTGCAGAACATCTCACGATACTCGCCCAACCTTCTGATGCCGTGATCACAGCAGGACGGGATAAATGGAGACCAAGGGGTAGAGAGGATTACAAAGAAACCACTCTGGTAGATAAGGCTGATTTTCTTCCACCGGGTGTCAGTCAGGAATTAACAGGTTGGTGGCTTGAAGTGGTCCGTCGTGCTCGTCTGCCCAACTGGGATATTGCCTCTACCTGCCAGATAGAAGGAAAACGAGGCCTCTTACTCGTGGAGGCCAAAGCCCATAACAAGGAGTTGTCGCCGGAAGGCAAGAAGCCGCCTATAACAGCCAATGGTAAGCTGAATCACATAAAAATAGGCACAGCAATTGAACAGGCCAATGCCGGTTTGAATAGCATCCTTAAAGGTTGGAAGCTTTCGCGTGATTCCGACTATCAGCTTTGCAACCGCTTTGCCTGGTCTTTGAAGCTTGCAAGCCTTGGGGTGCCGGTTGTCCTGATATATCTCGGTTTCCTTAACGCCAATGAAATGAATGATCAGGGTGACCCATTTACCAACCATGAGGCCTGGGAGGCTTGTTTGAGGAACCATGCGAAAAACAGAGTCCCGGACGCAGCCTGGGGAAAGCGGTTTCAGATTAACGGCATTACTGCGTGGTTTCTCATTAAATCCATGGAGTTGCCACCTGATATGAAGAAATCATAAATTGATATTCATCTATCTTAGCGTGAGTACCAATGGTAAAGGGGGGTCAAAATGAAGTATTCACGGTATCCAATAGAAGCTCACATCATCCTGCTATAGCAATTACTGCAAGCTAATCTTTTGCTTACATTTCCTGGAAGAAATAGTACTGCTATAATATAGGCGTATGTGTGGATTTATGTATGTATGCCTGCATGGAGGAAAAAAATGAGCAGAAGAATGACGGTAGTCTTCCATAACGATGAACTTTATACTGATTTGAAGGTAGCTGCTATTCGCCGCCGTCTCACGGCCAGTGAAATAATTGCTCAGGCTGTAACCGAGTGGCTTGAAAGCCGTGAGGATGCAGAGCTTGTGCCCGTAATTAAAGCTGCGCGTGCCGAATATCAGGCGAAGGGTGGCCGTCCCTGGAAGGAAGTTCGTCAGGAAATGAATCAATCTATCGCTAAAAGGAACGGTAAAAGGTAAACCACAGGTACCTTATGCCGGAATCATCAGCCTATCGAATTGAAGTCTCACCTGCCACGGATCGTGATCTTCAGAAATTGCAGGATCGGATACGCAAGCAGGAGTTTGACCGTTTGAGCAAAGCTATTGATAAACTGGCTGTAGAGCCTCGTCCCCATGGTGTGAGGAAGATTGAAGGATCCGATTTCGCTTACCGGATACGGGTCGGCAGTTATCGGGTTGTCTATGATATCTACGATGACAAAAAGCTGGTTGTTATCCTTCAGGTAGTACGCCGTAGTGAAACTACCTATAAATCTTGATATTATTTGATATCCAATACTACATGGCCATCTAATTAACAGTGCAGGGAAAATGTTCAAAATTACCTTTGATTTCGAAGCAGATGCTTTGTATATTTCCTTTAAATCTGGGCCTGCCCAGGTGACTACCGTTCAGATCAGCGCTGATACAGCTGTTGACCTGGATAAAGATGGCAGAGTGCAAGGCGTAGAAATACTGGGGGCGTCTAAATATCTTGATTTCACAGACCATCGGCCTTCGGTTGTCCTTGAAGGCATCGAACCTATTTAAGTTATTCTACAACAGCTTGATGAATTCCTCGTCGGTCAAGCCTGCCTGTTTGAGTATTCTTCGCAGAGTCCTTTCAGGCAAGTCATTACTGTGTATAGGTATGGTGACGCTCAGGTTTTTCTTAGTCGTGTGTTTCAACCTTGCGTGGCTGCCGCGTTGGTGGTGAATAAAGAATCCCCCTTTAGTACTTATCAGGGTATCGAGGACCTGTTTGCCCTTTAGAATAGGGAGCTTGGGCATTCTATATCTTTACAGCTATGCGTTCCAGAGATGGCTCTTTATCCTGCGGGATCGTCTCGTTATCTTCTAATGCGCTCTCAAGATAGCAACGTATGGCATCCTCGGCCAGTTCTCGTGCTTCCTCGATGGTGGCTCCAAACGTGCATATCTCTGGAATTGCTGGCACTATAACGTCGTATCCCCCTTCTTCCACCGGCTCAAATATCACTGTGTAGTTATAAACTTTCATGGTTGACTACCCCTTGCTACGAGCAATTATAGCACAGCCGGCATCCTCTTTTCCCATTCCTCCTCGTTCCCACCTTCCCATGTAATAGAAGAATGAAGAATAGACTTGATGATGGTAAAAGGGTTGACAGGGGTCAAAGTGATAGGTAACGGTACACTGGTATATTGCTATCAGTTGATATCACAGATTATAATCTTAAATGTACGTCCCCTGAAATAGAGGTAGCAATATGGTTGAGAATACAGATTTAAGTGAAATGCTGAAGAACTACCCGGATAAATGGGTGGCTCTATCGGGCGACAGCAGTAAAGTGGTGGGTGTAGCGGATAAACCGGCTGACGCTCTTCAGCAGGCTCATGCTAAAAACGAACCTGATCCCATCTTGACCAGAGTTCCAAAGAATTATGGAACTTACATATTGTGAGCGTTTGTTTTAAACTCGCTTATAGAAAATTCCCCTGACCTTTTTAATATCAACGTCAGGCTAAAACACTCTTGAATGACAATGGGCAGCGGTCATCGCCCGTAGTCATTACCCCCCCCCGCCCTAACCACCCGGGACCCCAACGCCCCACCCTTGCCGCCGCCGCCACCCCCGCAGCCCACGCCACCATACCCCGTCCAACCGTCAAACAGCCAGAACAGCTAACCACCGCATGGGCGAGCCTCGAACCAACGCTGTAGATATTCTAGGTGCCTTTGCTTTCCGCTCCGCTTCATCATCACGCCGCCGGGTTAACCCCGCCCCCGCACCCCCTCCGGAGGACTTTTCGGGAAGAGTCAAAGCGGTTGGCGGCTTTAATTTACCCCACCCCATGCGAAACCGGCGAGATAGTCGTGCTGCAAGATGGCCTATCGCAGCCGTCACGGCATGTCGGCGACAGGCAGTTAATGATGAAGGAGCCTGGCAGCGGTCATTTCCCGTGAACTGGCTGCGCTTCCCATCCCACGGGCAGCCGATGCCAGTGTTCCGTGCAGGTAATGAGGAGCACGACACCCGGCACGGCTCCCGTTTACCACCCTGTGCCTGGGGTGAACGGCGGGCGGGCAGCCCAGTTTTTATGAGCGGTTGAAGACTGATAACATAAAAACCCCGTTGCTATTAACCGCCCGCCGCAGGCCCACGGTGCGTTTCGCAGCTCGTTACTGCGTAAAATTTCCACTTCTCCGCCCCCACCGTCGGCCTGCCCCCAGGCACACCACCCACGGCCATCTAACAGCACCTCATGCCGGTTATCTCGCCCTCCCAGCCCTATTCAATCTATTCCGCCAGCACGGCCGTACACCGTTCCGGTGTGTCGCTGCACGCTCCCCGTGCGTCCCGCACCGGCCGTGCCGGCGGGGTCACTGATCAGTACGAATTCTTTCAAAGATTTACCTTTCCCCCGCCCCAGCCGTCCGCCTTTGCCGGGTGCTCGGGCTGCGCCCTGCGCGCCGTGCGGCACAGCGTCAGGCTTCCTCCTTTCTTTTTCTCAAGGGGCTGAAGACTTCGTTTCGCTGCGCTCACCCCGTTGCAGCCGCTCTTCCCTCCGCGCCTGGCCGGGGATCCCGTGCCTGCCTTCCCTCCAGCGCAACTGCCGCAAGCAAATAAATGAAGGAGGTTTATTGATGGAAAAACTCGATACACTCCAGCTCGAAGGTTCATATGAGGATGGCCTCAGCCTTATGGTTCAGCATCTTGGTGACTTCTTCTTTCTTGAGTACTGGGTCGAGGCGCATCACGGTCTGCCGGAGAAGCTTGAGCGGTTATCCCCCTGCCCATATTGATAAGTTCATAATAATGTATTATGCTATAAATGTAAGGTAGTAAGCATACAATCATGGCACAAAACATAAAATACTTGGGCAAAGCTGGCAACGATTTGTTATCCGCGCTTTTACTGAAAGGTAAAAGGTTATTTACCTATGCTGACGCAGCTCAAATCTATGGTGATAAGCCAGGCTTAAGGGGGATGCTGTCTTCCCTTGTTAAGAGTGGCTGGCTGCAGCGCATCGAGAAAGGTAAATATCTGATTTTGCCTTTGGAGGCCGGTAGTTCCGGGCAGTGGAGTGAACACGAATTTGTCGTTGCCTCTTATCTCATTCAACCATATTATATTGGTTTCCAGAGCGCATTAAATTACTATGGATACTCGGAAAAGGTGAGCAAAACAGTTTACATCGTTTCTACGCGGCGCAAATTAAAACCAATTGTCAATATATCTGGCGTAAATTATCAGTTCGTTAATTTAGACAAACGCAAGGTTTATGGCATCAATAAAGTGCTGATCAGTAATCAGAAGGTAAATCTATCTGATCGGGAGAAAACTATAATAGATTGCCTGCATATGCAGGAATATTGTGGCGGGATAGCTACAATAGCTCAGGCCATGTGGTATGGTCGTGAGGAATTGGATTTCCTTCGCCTTTCCAGATATGCCGTCAGATATGGCAATAAGGCGGTTTGCCAGCGCCTGGGTTATCTAATGGAGACCCTGGATATAAAAAATCTGAATGCATCCGCTATTCTATCCAGTAATATCAGTGGCAGTTATGCCCGTCTTGACACCCTGGCCCCCGCTCAGGGTAAACATATATCAAAATGGAAAATACGGGTTAATGCTACTGAAAGTGACCTGCTGCAATGGAGGTTTGATTAGTGATTTCAAGGGCGGAATTGCAGAGGTTGGCAAGCCGTGAAAAAGTTGGGCTTGGCGTACTTGAGAAGGACTACGTTCTTACCCAGGTACTGAATAATCTCTCACTTGTCGATGACCTCAATGAATTGCTTGTGTTTAAAGGTGGAACGGCTTTACGAAAAGTCTATTTCCCGGACTGGCGTTACTCAGAGGATCTTGATTTTACAGTAAAACGGGACATGGCTGAAAAAGAATTACGCCACTATTTGAATATCTGGTATGCCCGCATACAGGAGAGATCTGGGATTAGCCTTTCAACGGTGATGCTGCATAAACCAAACGGCTATGCCCGTCTGCGGATTCAGTTCACTGGACCGCTCGAATATCAGGGCAAGATCTTCATGGATTTAAGCTTTGATGAACCTTTATGCCTGGAGCCGGTATGTCGCAGGATAATAGCCAGCCCCTTCAACGATGACGAACGATCCATACTCGTCTACCCGCTTGAGGAGCTCCTGGCCGAGAAGGTACGAAGTTTAATAGAAAGAGGGAAATCCAGGGATTACTATGATGTCTGGCGCATTAATAAACAACACATATCGTTAATTGATACTGGACTCTTAAACGATGTGCTTTCTAAAAAGCTCCGGCATAAGCAGATTATCCTGAAAGCTATTGATGACTTTTTCCCTGCTGATATAAGTAATGTGCAGCGGTATTGGGATGAAGATCTGCGTCATCAGGTAAGCAATTTGCCGGCACTGGATGAAGTACTTGCGGAATTGAAAATTCAGTTACTTGGGTTAATTAAACCTGAAATCTATCATGAATGAAGCAATCCCCCGGCCATAATAACAACGGCCACACCTCCCAGCCCCCCTGCCTCCAGCCAAACCATGTCATTGCATCCCCTCATGTCATTAGTATAAGAGTTGATGACTCCTGTCTATAATAGTTTGGTACGGACA
>CAYLRS010000106.1:0-5935 GCA_964385895.1 uncultured Dehalococcoidales bacterium | reverse complement strand
CTGTGCGAAGCCATGCTCTTCGACACCGAAACGATAAGCCGCATGGGGAATGTAGCTGACGGGACGACCACATCAGATTTCGACCCGGACGAAGTAAAACACAGGATTAGTATTAACCTGTCAATATTGCCGGTGAACTGGAAGAATACCAAGATTAATATTATAGATACACCGGGATACCCCGATTTTGTCGGTGAAGTGAAGTCTGCCCTCAGGGTGAGCGAAGGCGCAATCATCGTGGTCTGCGCCGCCTCCGGTGTTGAAGTAGGTACAGAGCAAGTATGGTCCTACACAACCGAAAGCCAGATTCCACGGCTCATATTCGTCAATAAGATGGATCGAGAGAACGCTAACTTTGCGGGTACCTTAGAGCAAATTCAAGGTAAGTTGAGCACAAGATGTTTGCCAATACAATTACCCATTGGGTCGCAGAAGGAATTTAAAGGCGTCGTTGATATCATAGCCAATAAGGCTTATGCCGGCGTGCCCTTAAAGGAAATGGAAATCCCCTCTGCCATGAGGGCTGATATCGATAGCGCCCGGGAAAAGTTGATCGAAGCAGTCGTTGAGATAGATGACGAGTTGCTCAACAGGTACCTTGACGGCGGTGAGATAAAAACAGAGGAGATCTACAAGTGTATAAAAGAATCAGCCAGGCAGGGCAAGGTCATTCCCGTACTGGCCGGCTCCGCCCTCGCCAATAACGGTGTGATGCCATTGCTCGATGCGATCAATGATTACCTTCCATCACCTTCGGATGCCGGTAATTATAAGGCTGCTAATGCATCGTCCGGTAAAGTGGAGGAAATCAAACCCGCAAATGATTCACCACTGGCAGCGCTGGTTTTTAAAACGACTTCCGATCCCCATGTAGGAAAAATAAGCTACTTCCGCGTTTTCTCAGGAATATTTTCCAGTAACTCCCAGGTATGGAACGTACATAAAGGACAGGTGGAACGGGTCGGGCAAATATTCACACCGCGGGGCAAGAACCAGGAATCCGTCAACCAGTTAGTTGCCGGTGATATCGGGGTTGTGGTCAAACTGGCAAATACGGTAACCGGCGACACTCTCGGTACTAAAGACCATCCAGTCAGGCTAAATCCCGCCAGCTATCCTTCCCCTATTTTAAATAAGGCCGTCCACCCCAAGTCCAAAGCTGATCTTGATAAAATGAGCACCGGCCTCATGAGGATCTGCGAAGAAGACCTGACCCTGAGAACACAACGTGAGCAAGATGTGGGAGAGCTTCTTCTTTGCGGAATGGGAGATACCCACCTGGAAATAGCTTCAAGCAAGCTTGCACGCAAGTATGGCGTTGAAGTCAACCTCGAAATTCCCAAGGTGCCATATAAAGAGACCATCACCGTTCCTGTTAAATCCGAGTACAAGCATAAGAAACAGACCGGCGGGCATGGCCAGTATGGCCACGTCCTTATTGAATTGGAGCCGTTGCCTCCCGGCAGCGGTTTCGAGTTCGCTGGGAAAATCGTGGGAGGTTCTGTTCCCAGGAACTACATACCAGCAGTGGAAAAGGGAGTTAAAGAGGCACGCATGGAGGGGGTCCTCGCGGGATATCCTGCAGTGGATATGAAGGTCACGCTATACGACGGCAGTTTTCACCCTGTGGATTCCTCGGAAATGGCATTTAAAATTGCCGCTGCGCAGGCGCTCAAGAAGGGAATGAATGAAGGATCGCCGGTGTTGCTTGAGCCGATTATGAACATGACAGTCACAGTCCCGGATTCATTTACAGGAGATATAATCGGAGATCTGAATACAAAACGCGCACGTGTTCTCGGTATGAATCCCAACCAGGGTATGAACGTTATCCAGGCACAGGCCCCGCTCGCCGAGATATCAAGGTATGCAATTGATCTCCGTTCGATCACGCAGGGCAGGGGAACATTCACCGTTGAGTTCAATCACTATGAACCCGTCCCTGCACTGCAGGCCCAAAAAATAATTGCACAGCACAAGAGTTCAAGCCATTAAATCTAATACGGTAAATCACAAATAAAAGACCCTGACGATTGCTTGCCAGGGTCTTTGCTTTTACCTGCAACCGGGTTATTTAACCAGCTTTTTTACTGCAGTAATTCCTTAATTTTCTGTGCGAAAGCCGGAAAAATTGCCTTCCAATCGCCAACTACGCCGAAGCGCGCCTCTTTGAAAATGTTCGCCTCAGGATCTTTATTTATGGCAACGATGCACTTGGATCCGGAGCAGCCCGACATGTGCTGGCTGGAGCCGGAAATGCCGATCGCAATGTAAAGTTCTGGAGCAATGATCTTGCCGGTAAGACCGATCTGGATTGAGTCCGGGACCCATTTGTTATCACAGGGAGGCCTTGATGCGCCTACTGCACCCTTCAATGCCTTGGCCAGGTCAGCCAGATCTTTCTGGAATGGTTCGGGCCCGGCCAGGCCACGCCCGCCGGCTATAACCACCTGAGCGTCCTCGAGTTTAACACCGGCAACTTCCTCTTTGATGACCTCAAGTACTTTGGCCCTTATCCTGGAAGCATCCATCGCTACCTGGAACGCTACGACATCGCCTTTCCTCGCAGCATCCGCAGCAATTGGAGACATCGCCTTCTGCCTGACGGTGGCGATTTGCGGCAGCGCCTCAGAAGTGAAGGTAGCCCGCGCATTACCGCCGTAAACCGGCCGGGTGCAATTCATAAATTTGGTGGCGGGGTCGATGGCTAACTCAAGACAGTCCATAATAGTGCTGACTCCAAGTTTGAAAGCCAGCCTTGGAGCGAGATCACGCCCTATGGAGGTCTGCCCCATGATGATAATCCTGGGCACTATGTCATTTACAGCCTTGTCCATTACCAGCATGTAGGTGTCAGTCTGGTAATCTTTTAACTGCGCATCTTCCGTAACATAAACTTTATCTGCGCCGGCGGCTACGGCGTTTTTAGCAACGTCGCCGACCTTATCGCCGATCAAGATGCAGTTCAATTGCTCTTTCAGTTCATCTGCAAGACGCCTTCCAGCGCCAAGAAGTTCAGCAGTAATCGGTAGTAATTTACCTTCCGCAACCTCACCGACAACCAGAATGCCTTTATTTTCAGCCATTGATTCCTCCTAAATAATAATCCTCAAAATCTCGCTTAAATGACCTTGTTTTCGCGGAGTTTCTGGGCAAGCATGGCACCGGCCTCAGCAGGTGAATCGGCGCTGACCATCTCGCATTTGCTTTCTTTAACCGGCTGGAACAGCTTGACTATCTTGGATTTCCTGGCGGCAGCACCGACCTTATCGAGACCGATATCAGCGGGCTTCCATACTATCGGTTGTTTTTTACTGGCTGCCATGATTCCCTTCAAGGTAGCATACCTTGCTTCACCGAGCTCGTTGCTGACCGTGATCAGGGCTGGCATGGACGCTTCAAGAATCTGGAAACCATCGGCTACGACACGCTCCACCTTGACCTTACCACCGACGACCTCAACCTTCTTGGCTACGGTCACGCTGGGTATACCGAGGATCTCAGCAATACCGGAACCCACCTGTCCATCATCCCATTCAGATTCCTGTCTGCCGCAAAAGATGAGGTCAAATTGCCCGACTTTCTTGATTGCCGCCGCCAGCGCGGTAGCAACCGCAAAGCTGTCACCCCCTTCAAATGCGGGATCTTCAAGTAGAATTAACTCGTCGGCGCCCATGGAGAGAGGCTTCTTCACCACGTCACGGATGAGGTTATTACCCAATGAGATAACGCTGACCTTGTGAGCCGCTTTGTCCGTATCCTTAATGCGCAGGGCGGCTTCAACTGCCTGTTCATCATACGGGTTTACGACTGGCTTAACTTCAGGCGGTTGAACCATTCTGTTGTTTGCAGCATCCAATTTGAAAGTAGATGGTGCTGCTTCCGGATCGAGTACCTGTTTACAGCAGACGATCATATTCATGCTAGCAATTCACCCCTTTTCCTGTATTTGGCTAACCCGAATTAACCAATCGGGAAGTTTACAATAAACTTATATGTTTGTCAAAACCCGGGGACTGACCCTTACAACCCGGTTTATCCCTGAGTAGTCTTTAATCAAGGCAGTTTCCGCTCCGGGAAAAGCAGTGTTTATAAGAGACAAGATCTCACCTTCCTGGTTCAGACCGATTTCCAATAGTATTACACCGCCGGTCCTGAGCTTTTCCCGCGATTGGCTTATTAACTCGCTTATTATTTCGGTACCCCGGGACCCACCTTTCAGTGCTATGGCGGGCTCGTACAGAGCAACCCCGTCCGGAAGCTTGGAAAATTCGCTATCCGCTATATACGGCAAGTTAGCCACGATGATATGGACGTCATGCCTGAGCGGTTGAAGCAGGTTTCCTTCAATCAATTTAATCCTGTCCTGAAGGCCGTAGCGGCATACATTAAATTGCGCTACCTCGAACGCCCGGGCGGAAGTATCTACCCCGAATATATAAGCATTGGGTATATGTTTGGCTAATGCAATTGCGATCGCGCCCGAACCGGTGCCCACATCAACTATCAATATCGGGCCGATATCGCTTTCAACCCATTTTGCTGCAAGCTTGATTGCCTCCTCTATCAGGATCTCCGTTTCAGGCCGCGGTATCAGCACCCTGGGATCCACGTAAATATCAATGCCGTAAAACTCGCGGCTCTGTACTATGTAAGCTGCCGGCTCGCCTTTAAGCCTCCGCTGAACCAGGACATTTAAAGCGGAGCTTTCATCAGGTGTAAGGATTCTATCAGTATTGGCAAACAACCGGGCAGGCGTGAAGTTTAATACATAACATAAGAGTACCCTGGACTCATCATCTGCATCTTCGATACCGCTCTTTTTCAGCAAGGCAGTAATATTATGCAGGGCATTGCCCAGCTTCAAAGCTTGTCTTCCTCAAGATGCCTGGCCTGCTCGTCCGTAGCCAACGCATCAATCAGCTTATCCAGTTCACCATCGAGTATTTTTTGCAGCCCGTGCAATGAAAGGTTGATCCTGTGGTCCGTGATCCTGTCCTGCGGGAAATTATACGTGCGTATTTTTTCCGATCTCTCGCCGCTGCCGATTTGAGACCGCCTCTCCTCTGTCAACTCCTCCTGTTTCTTTCTCTGTTCGATATCATAGAGCCTGGCGCGCAACACGGCCATGGCCTTCGTCTTATTGCGAAGTTGGGACCGTTCATCCTGGCATACTGCCACCATGCCGGTCGGAATATGAGTTATGCGCACTGCCGTGCTGAGTTTATTTACATTCTGCCCACCCGCACCACCGCTGCGGAATATATCTATGCGTAAATCTTCCTGGTTTATATGGATATCTATTTCCTCCGCTTCAGGCAACACCGCTACCGTAGCCGTGGACGTGTGTATCCTCCCCGAAGCCTCGGTGACAGGCACACGTTGTACACGGTGTACCCCCCTTTCGTATTTCAGGTGTCCGTATGCGCCTTTGCCCTTGACCTCGAATATTACTTCTTTAAATCCACCGACCTCATTCTGGTTGCCGTCTATTATCTCTATCTGCCAACCTCTGGTTTGCGCATAGCGGAAATACATGCGGTATAAATCCGCGGCAAAGAGTGCCGCCTCATCCCCACCGGTGCCCGCCCTGATTTCTACTATAGCATCCTTGTTCTCATTGGTATCTTTGGGCAACAGGCTGGTTCTCAATTCCTCGCGCAGGTTCTGCTCGGAGTTTTTCAATTCGCCAAGCTCCTCTTTAGCCAGTGCCAGCATATCCGGATCAAGCCCCTGATCCATCATGTTTTGCGTATCTTCTACTGCTTTGCTGACCGACTTGTATTGCCTGTATTTATTGACAGTTTCCTCTATCCCCGCACGCTCATGAGACAGGGCTTGCACGCGGGAAAAATCATTGTAAACGTCGGGACGGGTAATGAGTTCGCCCAGTTCCTCATAGCGCTTTTTAATTGCCTCGAGTTTATCGAACATA
>CAYLRS010000105.1:0-5959 GCA_964385895.1 uncultured Dehalococcoidales bacterium | reverse complement strand
CTGCACCGGAGAACAGGGATTGAAGGACGCACGGGCGGCGGCGGCGCTGACCGCTGCGAAGCTCGGCATCCCGGCGGACCAGGTACTGGTGGCGAGCACAGGCGTGATCGGCAGCTTTATGCCCATGGCCAAGGTGAAAAAGGGCATCGTTAAAATGGAGCTTTCAACCGACGGCGGACACAAGCTTGCACGCGCCATCATGACCACGGATACCAAACCCAAAGAAATAGCACTGAAAGTGGCAGACTCCACCGGAGAATACATCATTGCCGGCACCGCCAAGGGCGCGGGCATGATTCACCCGGACATGGCTACGCTGCTCTCCTTCCTTGCCACGGATGCCGGGGTTGGGGCGGATTTCCTGCGCAAGTCCCTGAAAAAGGCGGTGGACGGCAGCTTCAACATGATAACCGTTGACGGCGATACCAGCACCAACGACATGGTCTCGATGATGGCCAACGGCGCGGCGGGCAACGCGGAGATCAACGGCAGGAACGGCAGGACATTCCAGGAAGCACTGAACCGCGCCTGCCGCTACCTCGCCTGCAGCATTGCCCGGGACGGAGAAGGCGCCACCAAGATGATAGAAGTCCAGGTCGAAGGCGCAAAGAATACAAGCGAAGCGCGGAAAGTGGCACGCACCATTGCCGGCTCGCCGCTGGTGAAATCGGCGATGCACGGCAACGACCCCAACTGGGGACGCATTGCGGCCGCCGCGGGACGCAGCGGCGCCGCCATGGCGGATGAAAAGCTCGACATCTCCCTTCAGGGCAATACCGTGTTGAGCAAAGGACGCCCGCTCACCTTCGATAAAAAGGCGCTGAGCGGGCAACTGAAGTCCGACAGGGTGCAGATTAAGGTTAATTTGAATATGGGAAGGGGGCAGGCAACCGCCTGGGGCTGTGACCTTTCCGAAGAGTATGTTACTATAAATAGCGATTACACCAGTTAGCACACCTGTTATTAATGCAATGTTCAAATCGAAGATAATCGTCGTCAAGATAGGCGGCAGCACACTGGGCCAGAACGATACCACACTGGAAGACCTGGTCGCACTGCAAAAAAAGCGCGTGCCTTTAGTGGTGGTGCACGGCGGCGGCAACGCG
Source organism: uncultured Dehalococcoidales bacterium (assembly GCA_964385895.1). Taxonomy (GTDB): domain Bacteria; phylum Chloroflexota; class Dehalococcoidia; order GIF9; family UBA5629; genus CAYLRS01. The sequence continues at coordinate 4,853 of CAYLRS010000105.1, read as the reverse complement.
GTCACCGACTGGCTGAGCAAGCTGCATATTTCCACACGCTTCGTGCTGGGACTGCGCGTGACCGACCTGGATACTTTAAAGGTCGTGACGGCGGTGCTGGCCGGATTGATAAATAAGGAACTGGTCGCGGCGATCAGCCGCCTGGGCGGCAAGGCAACCGGCATCTGCGGCGTGGACGGCGCCACCGTGCTGGGGAAAAACATGAACCCCGAGCTGGGCCTCACCGCCGAGGAACTGACCGTTAATACCAGGCTATTGAAAGTGCTGATCAACGGCGGATACATGCCGGTAATAGCGCCGGTGTGCCTCAACGTTAAATACGACGCCGTGGATGCGACCAACCTGCTGAACGTCAACGGCGATACCATCGCCGCGCAAATAGCCGCGGCCCTGAAGACGCGCAAGCTGATTTTTTTGACCGATGTGCCGGGCATCTACGACGAATCGAAGCAGGGTATGTCTCAAATAGATACCGGTACAGCCAGGTCAATGATCGAGAGCGGCACGGCCACGGGCGGCATGATAGCCAAGCTGGAAGCCAGCCTGCTCGCGTCCAGGAAGGTATCGCTGACGCGGATAATCGACGGACGCGTGGCGCACGCGCTGCTCGACGAAATCGAAAGTAAGGGGAAAGGTAAAGGTACCACAATTGTCAACTGAAAATATCGACTGGCAGGAACTCAATAAGCAGGTCTATATGCAGACGACCAAGCGGGCGCCGGTAACGCTGGTGCGCGGCAGCGGCGTACACGCTTGGGACGATAAGGGCAAAGGATACCTGGACTTCGTGGGCGGCTGGGCGGTGAACAGCCTGGGGCACTGCCACCCGGTGGTCGTTAAAGCACTGACAGAACAGGCCAAAACCCTGATCCATACCTCCAACCAGTTCTATACCGTGCCCCAGATACAGCTTGCGGAGCTGCTGGTCAAACATAGCTGCCTCGACAGGGTCTTTATCTGCAACAGCGGCGCGGAGGCCAATGAAGGCGCCATCAAGCTGGCGCGGCGCTACGGCAAGCTCAAGCTGGACGGCGCCTACGAGATCATCACGACGCACGAGTCCTTCCACGGACGGACGCTGGCAACCCTGGCGGCCACGGGACAGAACAAATTCCAGGAGCCGTTCGTACCCCTGCCTGACGGTTTCATCAACGTGGATTTCAACGACATAAGCACCATCAAGGCCGCTACCGGTAAACTCACCTGCGCGGTCATGCTGGAGCCGATCCAGGGCGAGGGCGGCGTCAACATGCCCTCGGATGATTACCTCATGCAGGTCAGGGAATGGTGCAACGAGAAGGGCATACTCCTGATACTGGACGAGGTACAGACGGGCATCTACCGCGCGGGCAGCCTGTTTGCCTATGAGCTTTACGGGGTCGAGCCCGATATCATGACGCTGGCCAAGGGTCTGGGAAGCGGCGTGCCCATCGGCGCCCTCCTGGCGAAGGAGCATGCCAGCGTATTCAAGCAGGGGGAGCACGGCTCGACCTTCGGCGGCAACCCGCTGGTCTGCGCCGCCGCCTATGCTGCACTGAAATATATGATCGAGAATAAAACGGGCGACCACGTCCTGAAAGCGGGCAAATACCTGTTCGACGGACTGAAGAAGCTGGAAAAGAAATATGATTTCATCGCGGATGTGAGGGGCCGTGGACTGCTGCTGGCGATGAGCTTCAAGGAGGAGATCGCAGAGGAGTTGGTCACTCAGTGCCTGGAACAGGGCCTGCTGCTGAACATGGTGAAGCCGAACGCGCTGCGCTTTATGCCTCCGCTGATAGTAACGGAGAAAGATATAGATAAAGCACTGGAGATGCTGGATAAAGTGCTGAAAGCGAGGAAGGCAAATGGCTAAAAGGGACAAAGTGGTACTGGCCTACAGCGGCGGACTGGATACATCCGTTGCCATAAAGTGGCTGGCCGAAAACTACAAGATGGATGTCATTGCGCTCACCGTGGATATCGGCGGCGTGGCCGACGTACCGGCCATCGTGAAAAAAGCGGGGAAAGTCGGCGCCATCAAGGCGATCGCCATCGATGCCAGGGATACCTTTATTAATGAATATGTCTTCCGCGCCCTGAAAGCCGACGCGCTTTATGAAGGACAGTACCCGCTGGCGACGGCGCTGGGGCGCCCGCTGATAGCCAAACTGCTTGTGGAGACGGCAAAAAAGGAAGGCGCGGCCGCGGTGGCGCACGGCGCTACGGGCAAGGGAAACGACCAGGTGCGCTTCGACGTGAGCGTGCTGGCGCTGGGTCCCGAGCTTAAAATCATTGCACCGGCGCGCGAGTGGGGCATGACCCGCGAGCAGACTATTGAATACGCACACAAACATAAGATACCGGTGCCGGTGAAGGTGTCCAAACCCTATTCGATCGACGAGAACCCCTGGGGCAGGAGCATCGAGTGCGGCGTGCTGGAAAACCCGTGGACGGAGCCGCCCGAGGATATTTACGAGTGGACGAAGTCACCGGCGGACGCGCCGGATAAGCCGGAATACGTGGAGATAGGCTTCGAGCAGGGCATACCCGTCAGCCTCAACGGCAGGGAGATGGACGGCCTGACGCTGATCGGGAAGCTTAACGTGATGGCCGGCAGCAACGGCATCGGCAGGATCGACCACCTGGAGAGCAGATTGGTGGGCATAAAATCCAGGGAGATATACGAAGCACCGGCGGCAACGGTGCTGCTCAAGTCCCACCTGGCGCTGGAAGCCATGACGCTCTCCCGCAACCAGCTCAGGTTCAAGGAGCGGGTCGCCGGCGAGTATGCAGATATCATTTACACGGGGCTATGGTTCTCCGCTTTGCGCGAAGACCTGGATGCCTATGTGGACAGCTCGCAGCGCTTCGTAACGGGCATTGTCAGGGTAAAGCTCCTCAAGGGCAACTGCACCATAGTTGGCAGGAAATCGCCTTCTTCGCTCTACAGCTTCAAGCTGGCAACTTACGATAAGGGAGATAGCTTCGACCCGGGCGACTCGGCCAGCTTCATACGCATCTGGGGTCTGCCGCTGAAGATTCAGGCGCAGGCGCAGGGGATAGGATCCGCCGCGAAGAAGCAGCCAAAGAAAAGGAAACGGGACTGATATAATATAATCGTTTAGAAAAGGATGGGTATTAAAAAGGAATCAAGGCTGAGGGGCAGGTTCAGGGGAGAAATGGATAGCGCCGCGGCACGCTATGTAGCGTCGATACCTTTCGACGGGCGCCTGTACAGGCATGACATCGAGGGCAGCCTGGCACATGCCGAGATGCTGGCAAGACAAAAAATCATCAGCGCCGCTGACTTCAGGAAGATCAGGGGCGGACTGCTGGCAATCCTCCAGGAGATCGCGAGCGGCAAGCACCAGTTTAAGCCCGGGCTGGAGGATATCCACATGAACATCGAGAGCCGCCTCTTCGAAAAGATAGGCGACGCCGCCGGCAGGCTGCATACGGCGCGCTCGCGCAACGACCAGGTGGCGCTGGATATGCGGCTGTACGCCAGGGAAGCGGCGCAGGCCACGATCAGGGCGCTGCTCAGGCTGATGACCGCGCTGGTTGCTCTGGCCGGGAAAAACATCGAGGTCATCATGCCGGGGTACACGCACATGCAGCAGGCGCAACCCCTGCTATTTTCGCACCACATGATGGCCTATTTCGAGATGTTCCACCGGGACATCCAGCGCTTCGAGGACTGCATCAAGCGCATCAACGTCCTGCCGCTGGGTAGCGGCGCGCTGGCGGGCGTGCCCTATCCCATCGACAGGGACTTCGTGGCGCGCAAGCTGGGCTTCACCGCGGTGAGCGCCAACAGCGTGGACGCCGTATCCGACAGGGATTTTATCATCGAATACCAGGCCGCGGCCTCGGTCAGCATGATGCACCTGTCCAGGCTGGCCGAGGAGATGATCACCTGGTCGACCAGGGAGTTCTCCTTCATCGAGATCGGCGACGCCTACGCCACCGGCAGCAGCATCATGCCGCAGAAGAAAAACCCGGATGTGGCGGAGCTGGCGCGGGGAAAATCGGGCAGGGTGTTCGGCAACCTGATGGCTCTGCTCACGGTGATGAAAGGCCTGCACCTCTCCTACAACCGCGACCTGCAGGAGGACAAGGAGGGCTTCTTCGATACCGTGGATACGCTTTACTCCAGCCTGGATGTCATGGCCGGGCTCATCGGCTCCATAAAGGTTTACCCGGCAAGGATGAAGGCCGCCATTCACAGCCATATCCTGGCTACCGACCTGGCCGACTACCTGGTGCAGAAGGGGCTGTCCTTCCGCCAGGCTCACAGCATCACCAGCAGGATCATTGCCCATGCGGTGGAAGCCGGCAAAGAGCTGGATGAGCTCAAGCTACGGGACTATAAAAAATTCTCGCCGCTATTCGGCAGCGATGTCACGCAAATTACCGTGAAACAATCGGTGGACGCGCGCAAATCACACGGTGGGACGGCGCCGGCACAGGTGAAGGCCAATATTAAAAGGGCCAGGGACATCATCGGGAAATATGAGCCGAAGAAAAGTTAAGATCGCACCATCAATACTTTCCGCCGACTTCAGCCGCCTGGGCGAACAGGTCAGGGAGGCGGTGAAGGCGGGGGCCGATTATATCCACGTCGACGTCATGGACGGGCATTTCGTGCCCAACATCTCCATCGGCGTACCGGTGGTGGCGGCGCTGCGCCGCATTACGAAAATCCCGCTGGACGTGCACCTGATGATAGAGAGGCCCGAAATATACATCGGCAGGTTCGCGGAGGCCGGGGCAGATATTATCACGGTGCATGTGGAAGCCTGCAACCACCTGGACGGGACGATCAATGCCATCAAGGCGCTGGGCAAGAAGGCCGGCGTTTCACTGAACCC
>CAYLRS010000104.1:0-5999 GCA_964385895.1 uncultured Dehalococcoidales bacterium | reverse complement strand
CCCAACCTCAAGGACGGAAAATGGAAGGAATTCCTGGAGAGTTTGATAACTAATCTGAAGGAGAATGCTATATAAATGGACGGAGTTTTTCCGGTAGATATCGGCCCCCAGTATGAAGGCGAGGTGGTCAGGAAAGTCGACCTGTACGTCGAGTTCGGTGGACCCAACGTGAGCAACAAGTTTGAACTGTTGACCATAAAAGGCCTGGAGGAAGTCGAGAACGAGAAAATAGAGGTAATCGGGCCGGATATATCCGACCTTAAAGAGGGAGGCAGCTATCCTCTGGCGCTGATGATCAATATCGCGGGCACAAGGCTGGAGAAGGATATGGAGCCTGTCCTGGAACGCCGCATGCACCTCTATGGCAACTACATCGAAGGCCTTTACCACATGAACCAGCGGGATGACGTATGGATGAGGCTGAATAAGGATTCCTACGCCAAAGGGCTAAATTCCCTGGTTGAAATCGGCAAGATACTGATTTTCCTCTATACCTCGGAGCTGGACGTTATCGAAAAGATCTCCGTCACCTTTATTACCGACGAAAAAAAGATTGCGGAGTTCCTGCCCGATGCCCGCGAGGTCTACAAGGCCAGGGATAAAAGGGCCAGGGGGTTGAAAGAGGAAAACGTTGAGGAATTTTATACCTGTGCTCTGTGTCAGAGCTTTGCGCCGACCCATATTTGCATTGTAACCCCGGAGAGGATAGCCAATTGCGGGGCCATAAGCTGGTTCGACGGCAAGGCTGCCTATAAGCTTGACCCCGAGGGGCCGGTGCAGGAGGTGAAAAAGGGCGAATGCCTTGACCCGGTCAGGGGCGAGTATGCAGGCTGTAACCAGGTAGCAGCAGAAAAATCCATGGGATCTTATACACGGGTTTACCTGCACAGCGCATTTGCCTATCCGCATACCTCCTGTGGCTGCTTCCAGGCAATTTGTTTTTATATACCCGAAGTGGATGCCCTGGGCATCGTGCACCGCGACTTTGCCGGCGAAACCGTCGTCGGCACATCATTTTCCACCATGGCCGGTGAGGCCAGCGGAGGCCGCCAGATTGAGGGCTATTTAGGCCTGGCGCTGGAGTATTTGAGGTCGCCGAAGTTCCTCCAGGCAGAAGGCGGCTGGAAGCGCATCGTCTGGATGCCCCAGATCATAAAAGACCTGTATAAGGATGCCTGCCCGGCGGATTTATATGACAAGATCGCCACGGAAAATGATGCTAAAAATACGGACGAGCTTGTTGAATTTCTTAACCGCGCAGGGCATCCCTGGGTGAAGGGTGAAGTGGAATTGCCTGTCTAAAAGCTAGCTCTTTGATGATATCGCCCCAGGTAACTTGACTGCATGAAAATCTGCATGAAATTGGGGTTGCTGGCTAATTCTATGTAATTGACTCGAGACCCTATAATCTGAGCCTCAGCCTGCTTGCTGCGGGATATCAAGGCCATTCTGGCCCCCATACCGGCGGCATTTCCGATCTGCCGGAAGCGGCGCAGAGGCAGTGACGGCAGCATACCGATTGCCACCGCGCTGGCCACATCGATGTATGTGCCGAAGGCGCCGGCAATGATCACCTGCTCTATCTCTTTTTCAGTACGACCATTAGCTTCCAATAGCACCTTTATGCCTGTCTGGATGGCAGCCTTACCCAGCTGCAGCTCCCGTATGTCCTGTTGAGTGATGACAATGGCCGGGTTATTAGCGCGTTCACCCTTTTTAGCCAGCACAAACTCGCGCTGTTTATTGCGCGTACGGACACGGGGGTGACCGTCTTTCATCCTCCCGCTTTTATCGACGATCCCTGCCAGGTAGAGCTGGGCCAGGGCATCGAGTATGCCTGACCCGCAAATACCGACCGGCGGCGCGTCATCGATGGTCTGATACTGGATATTGCCGTTTGTTATCCGCACCCGTTCGATGGCACCCCTGGCAGCCCGCATGCCGTCCTTGATATGACCTCCTTCGAATGCCGGACCGGAGGCGCAGGAGACGGCCGTTATTTTCCCGTTATCGATTAAGGAAACCTCGGTATTGGTCCCGATATCCAGGACTAGTTTAAGCCTCTTTTCCCGCAAGGCTCCGGTCGCCAGCAGCACAGCCACATGATCCGCGCCGACAAAACCGGCGATATTGGGCAGCAGGTGCACATACCCTCCGGGAGCTGTACGCAGGCCCAACTCGCGGGCCTTGATATCCAGCGCTTTGCTCACTGCAGGAAGATAGGGGGAGAGCGCCAGTTGCCTGACCGGCAAACCGAGAAATATATGGTGCATGGCGGTATTACCCACCACCACAGTTTCCACAATGTCCTCTGCCCCGGCATCAATCTCAGCACATAAGCTGGCTGCCAGCCCGTTAATTGCTTCGATAACCAGCTTCTGCAACTGCATCCCCACATCCGGCGACGTTATGATGCTGCTGATACGGCTTATGATATCTTCCCCGTAGCTGATCTGCGGATTCATAATACCTCCGGCAGCTAAGGTCCGGCCATCGCTTAAATCAACCAGGTAGCCGGCTATCTTGGTAGTGCCCAGATCTATTGCCAGCCCCAGGTGGCGGCCGGGCCAGGGGCCAACGGCAATCACCTCGTCACCTTTTACTGTGGCCCGGCACTGCCAGTTCCCGTCCCTTAACAACGGAGAAAGAATGCGCAGCACGTCGATATCGACTCTATTACAGAGCAATTGGTGTTGCTGGTTTATGGTTGCGAGCAGGGAGTCAGCATCGGCCTGCGGATTTGACAGGGAAGGGACTGGTAATTGCACATGATAGGCTTGAACACGTGGTTCAAGCATAACCGGCATTTCACGCCCCTCTACCTGGGTACGCTGCTGGGCAGTCATCGATTCCGGCGGCACGCTTAACTTGCAATCACCTGCTGGATATGTCTGGCAAGCCAGGCGCCAGCCGGCCTTTAGTTCGCGCGACGAGAAGACTATTCTCTCATGAGACGTTGGTTCTGAGGCAATCCCTTTTACAAGCTGAACTTTACAGGTGCTACAAGTCCCCTGACCTGCGCATACGTTGTTGATTCCCAATCCGAGCCGCCGTGCACAGGTTAAAAAGGACTCATTGTTACGGCATTGTCCTCTCCGCCCCATCGGCTCAAAGTCAACTTTGTATATTGCCATTTCCCCCGTCAATCAGGCTGGATTGGTACAAAGGCTAACATACGAGTAATTCTAATTGCAAACACTGTAGCTACGATAATGTTCGGTACTCTTCCATAGACGGAGCAGGGTCAAAGGTTTATAATTTGCGTTGGCGCTCTTTTGTTATTCATCACTATAAACATGTAAAAGGAGGAGCTATGTCTGAACTGGCCGATGCTTTAGCTGATTTAAAAGAGGATGAGGTTAAAAAAATAGTGCAGGAAAAACTCGCTGCGGGTGTGGACCCGATGTCAATTGTTGATGAATGCCGCAAGGGGATGGAAATCGTCGGTGAGCGTTATAAGAATAAAGAATACTTCCTTGGCGAACTGATTATGTCGGGCGAGATGTTCAAAGAAGCAATGAGCGTTGTGGAACCCAAACTGAAGGCCGGGCAGTCAGGAAAACCGGTAGCTAAACTGGTCCTGGGTACAGCCAAGGGCGATATACATAATATCGGTAAGGATATCGCCGCTACCCTGCTTAAGGCCGCGGGTTTCGAAGTGTATGACGTGGGCATAGATGTCGCCCCGAATGTTTTTGTGGAAAAGCTGATCGAGACCAGGGCTACCGTCCTGGGCATATCAGGCCTGCTTACGCCCTCTTTTGAATCCATGAAGCAAACGGTGCAGGCTGTGGAAGCTGCAGGACTGCGCGGTAAAGTAAAGATCATCATAGGCGGCGGCATTGTCACCGAAGTGGTCAGGAAGTATGTCGGCGCTGATGCCTTCACAGATGATGCACCGGAAGGCGTGGAATTGTGCAAGAGGTTTGTCAAGGAGGTGAATTAAGTGGCACATGAGACCATGACCCCTGAACAGCGTGTCCAGGCTGCAATAAAACTTGAGCCGTATGACCGCGTGCCCGTGGCGCCGCTTATGGATGTTATGTTTCCCTCCCACCACAAGGGCATGACCGTGGCTGAGGGCATTGCCCATCCCAAGCTGGGGTTCCAGGCTATAGTGGACGTTTTTGACGAGGTCGGCGGCTGGGACGCCATGATACTGCCGGGATATAGCCTTCCCATACCCCCCAGCATTGCTGCTGTTATGCAGGTAGCCATCGGTGATACGAGGTACCCCGGGAAGGAACCGGGCTTTTCCCTGGATTCGCCGCCTCAATTTATGGAAAAAGAGCTTCTTACAATCGATGATTATGACGAGATCATAAAGCTGGGCTGGACAGGCTTTGCCGAAAAGCACCTCGGCCGCTTTTTCCCCTTGAACCCAGAGGTTTTGCTGGCCTGGGCCAAAAGGCAGATAGACCGCTACAGATCCGAAGGGGAAGTATGGAAGGCGCGCAGCATCCCCTCACTTTGCGGCTCTATCGTTATGTCGCCGCTTATGTTTCTATCCACCAGGAGGTCGCTCGTTTCGTTTACGCAGGACCTGTACAGGATCCCGGATAAAGTTCAGGCTGCAATGGATGCCATGATCAGCGATTTAATTAAATTTGCTATCGAAGCGGCCCGTACAACCGATATACCGGGCGTAGAGCTGATACTGGAAAGGGGAGGGGGTTTTTATTACCCTTTAAGGATCTTTGAGCGCTTCGAGTTCCCCTATATGAAGAAGATGTCGGAGGCTTTTGCTGCCGAAGGCTTGTTAACCGTTATGCATTTCGACCAGGACTGGACCCTCAACTTGCCTTATCTTCTGGACCTGCCGAAGAAGATGTGCATCTGTGAACTGGACAGCACTACCGATATTTTTAAAGCTAAAGAGCTGCTGAAAAACCACATGTGCATTATGGGTGACGTGCCGGCGTCGCTGACCTCCATAGGCACCGTAAACGAAATGGAGGCCTACTGCGAAAAGCTGATAGATATTGTTGGCAAAGGTACGGGCTTCATTCTCAGCAGCGGGTGCACGGTACCCTCCGACGCTAAATTCGAGAACTTCAAGGCCATGATCGACACAGCCAAAAACCATCGTCCGCGCTAGCTTACATTTGCGATTGTGAATAGCCCGGTATCTGTATTAAAGAGGGTCTTCCATCCGATCTATAGAAAAAGCTGGTAAAATGCAATAAAAATGTGTCCTGCGGAATATCTCGATAAGCTGGAAGTTAAGGTTGACCCCCGGGCAGTTATGTATGTCCAGGGATATAACGATAAAAAGAAACTACAACCTGCAATGCTGGAACTTATGTCCAGAGAAATCGACGAAGCCACGGGGTTAGCCAGACCACAAGCTATATACCAGGAATTTGTGATAAACAAGATGCAGGACGATTTTTTAATGCTTGAGGATGACATACGGCTCAGCACAGGGAAAAGGATAACAAATCTTTGGGAGGGCAGTGAGAGGCTTGGAGTGGCTCTTTGCACTATCGGCGGGGGGTTAGAAGCAAGGGTCTCGGAGCTTTCGCAAAAAGGTGAAAACATGGCAGCGTTTACTCTTGATATAGCTGGCACGGTGGCCCTGGGCTCAGTAATTGAACAGGTTCAAAGTCATATCTGCCGGAAGGCGGCTGACAAAGGCGTCACAATGGGTCCCTGGCTCAATCCTGGTTACGGGGAATGGCCCCTGACCGACCAGCGCCTGATTTTCCGTATCATGCCGGCCGGGTCTATCGGGGTTACCCTTAACGATCAGTGTATGATGATCCCCAAGAAATCGACCACACTATGTGCCGGGGTCGGAGTCATCGAGACCGGGGAACATTTTAACCGCTGCCAGCACTGTGGCGTGGCCAAATGCCCGTATCGAAGACACGGGAAAAATCGGGCAGGTGGTTTGGACGACTCCGATCAATATATGCTTTAACGCTAATTCACTAATATCAGGAGGTTACTCATAATGCTGATTGTGGGGGAAAGGATTAATTCGTCGAGAGAGAGCA
>CAYLRS010000103.1:0-6007 GCA_964385895.1 uncultured Dehalococcoidales bacterium | reverse complement strand
CGTTGGGCCCGATGATAGCCAGTATCTCCGAACCCCTGACCTCAATATCCACACCGCCAAGGGCACGAAGCTTCCCAAAATATAGACTTATACCCTGGACCTTTAGTTTAACCCCGTTTTGTTCAGTCAAACCGCATACCCCAACGACTCAGGCAAGGTGAAGAATATAATTTATTAAAGCGCCTAATTGTATAGGAGAGCAATTAATTTTTCATATTATAACAGGAATGTCAAACTTTGTTTATTGTTTGTTATGATTTTGATAAAGTTACTTTGACTGACTTTAACAGGGCAGACTATACTATTATGCTAACCCATGAACTTATATACCACTTGATATCATAAGAGGAATTGTGACAGCCGATATTTCTTATACCTTTAATTTTGGCTGGCTAATCGAAAACGAGATAGCAGGAAGCCGCGGACCCAAGTCTGCTGAACATCTTGAATTTCTGAGGCTGCAGGGTATAAGGGCACTGGTGCGCATGAGTGATAAGCCGGGGATCAGCCATAATGAGATTAAAAAAATGGGCTTTGCAGATTGCCACCAACCGGTTCCTGACCTGATGCCCCCCTCACCAGCACAATTAGATCATATGCTTGATTTTATTAGTAAATGCATTGCGGAGAGCAAGCCGGTTGCCGTATCTTGCGATGGCGGCATAGGGAGAACGGCAACCTTACTGGTATGCTATCTGGTAATGAAAGGTTTCAACTTTGATGAGTCAGTTAGACAGGTCAAAGAAAAGAGGCCAGGGTCAATTCTAACACCGGAGCAACAAAAAGCGGTTGAAGAATACGGGCTAAGACTCGGTCGTCGAGAATGATACATGAACAGCTTGCTAACGGGCTCTTTTAAATCGATGCCTACTATTTGTTAACCTCCGGTTTGTCGCTTAAAAATGCCAGCAGTTTTTGGCCTATGTAGCCGGATACACCCGTAATGAATACGTTTTCCAAATCACATCCTCAACTTCCTGTCCTCAGGCCTGGTTTAATACTGATTATTAGACTTTTTGCAGTATATGTACGCACATGGCGGCCTCTTCCACGCCTATATTGCCACCGCCGTTCTCGGCCAGGCCGATGCGCGCCTTTTGTACCTGGCGCTTACCAGCATCACCGCGCAACTGGGCCACCAGCTCATATATTTGCGCCAGCCCCGAGGCGCCGATAGGATGGCCGCGGCATTCGAGTCCACCGCTGGTATTGATGGGTTTTTTGCCGCCAATCCGTGTTGCGCCTGATTCCGCGTAGGGGCCGCCTTCGCCCATGGGGCAAAAGCCCATAACCTCGGCCTGGTGCAATTCACCCCAGGCTGTGGCATCGTGAAGCTCAGCAAGGTCGATATCTTCGGATCCCACCCCTGCCATGTTGTAGGCCTGTTTAGACAGCCTCTCACCAATATCCTCTCCATCGAGCGACCTGTCGCTGCCCTGTCCCAGCACAGAAGCCATTATCCTGACCGGTCGGACATCCTTCAATTTTTTCAGATAACTCTCCGAGCACACTATGGCGGCCGCGGCGCCGTCTCCTACCGGTGAGCACATCGCCCTGGTCAGGGGGTAGGCTACTAATTTGTCCGTAAGAACCTCCTCCACGGTCATTGGCTGCTGGTATTGAGCAAGCGGGTTCAGGGAGCCGTGCCAATGATTTTTTGAGCAGATAACGGCGAGCTGCTGCTGCGTGGAGCCGAATTTGTTCATGTGCCATCTTGCCCCCATGGCATAGGCGTCCATGAAGATGCTCCTGCCTTCACCCGGCGCTGACTTCTCCTCCGGCACCTGAATCTGGATCAACTTGTTGACGCTTGTAATCATATTGATATGTTTTTCAAAGTTCTCCACGTCCATGCACGCGGCATACGCGGAAAGGGACAATGCTTTATTGGGGTTGCTGATCTTCTCCGAACCCAGAGCCAGTGCGACATCATACATTCCGGCACGGATGCCGGTGTAGGCAAGGTGGAGGGCCGTAGAAGCTCCTGCGCATGCATTCTCCACGTTGGTTACAGGTACCTTATCAATGCCCATGCCGCGCATGACGACCTGCCCGCGGATAGAGTGCTGGTTGAAGAACATTCCCCAGAAAGAGTTGGCAAAGAAGACGGCCTGCAGGTCCTTTTTATCCAGCCCGGCATCCTGCAGTGCAAGCTGCGTAGCCTCTTCGGCCATGGTGCGTACAGTTTTATCGGGGAACTTGCCGAAGCGGATCATACCGACACCGATTATATAGATGCCGGTCATGGCTGGTAAACCTCCTTAACGATTATGTTGCCGGCGGCGATGGAGAGGGAGTCATTTGAGCCATCTTCTATAAGGCCGGCGCGGGCATCGCGGAAAAGCTTTTCAATGGGCAGTTCTTTGCTCAGGCCAAGGCCGCCGAAAATCTGGACGGCATCGCTGGCCACCTTGTAGGCGCCGTTGGTGCAGAATACCTTGGAGGCTATGGAATGCTGCAATGAGGCGGGTGTGTTGCTCATGTTGTAAACCATGACATTACGCGAGAGAGCACGGCAGGCCTCTACCGTGGTAAACATGTCGAATAATTTGGTCTGCACCCAGGCATGCTCACAAAGCCGCCTGCCTCCCTGTATTCTTCCAGTGCTGTATTGCAGGGCGAGGTCATAACAGGCCTGGGCGAGGCCGCTGAAATAGGCACCCATACCCATGTTGGCATGGGCCAGAGTCAGTTCGGTCATGGCCTCGTAGCTTTGCTGGTCGATGATCATCTGATCACCCGGGCAGACGACATTATCAAAGAAGATCTCTCCTTGCGGAAGCTCACGCTGCCCCATTTTGTCCAGCGGCTTGCCCCGGCTGACCCCGGGCTGGTTCAGGTCGAGCAGACAGATACCGCCGCCGGCCATCCCCAATGACGACTCCAGGTTAACAAAAAGTGCAGCGTTGCTGGCAGTAGGCCCATTGGAGATCCAGGCCGATTTCTGACCGTTGAGAACCCAGTCAGGGCCTTTTTTAACAGCTTTCAATTGCTGTGTTATGTTCTTGTCGCGGAAGAACGTGGTACCGGGCATGAGGATGTCCGACCCGTGTTCCGGCTCCGTGATACCCCAGCAGCTCATCACGCTGGCGTCTTTGCAGTTGACGAAAGGAATAATGAATTTCTCCGTGAGTTTTTCAATGCACAGCATCTCGGCGTAGAAGGCGCAGAAGCAGCTTACGCCCAACGAAACCACGAAGCCCACACTGCCGTAAGCGATCTCTTCCCAGAATATATGTATCCCCAGGGCGTCAAGCCCCATGCCGCCGTATTCGTCCGAGATATAAATTGTGTGATAACCGTTCTCGTACATTTTTACCATCGTCTGCCAGTAAAGGGAGCCCTTCTTGACTACGTCTTCCGGTGGCAGTTTATCCAGTGCAACTGCCGCAGGGCGCAGGACCTCGATGGCAAACTTGTGCAATTCCTCCTTCAAATTAAGGTGGAATTCAGATAAACTCAGGTCTAATTCCCGGTAACCCATATCTACCTCCTGCTATTTGGAATATTCATGCATGTCAAATACATAATCTGGATGCCTTTTTACTTATAGTCATCAAACTTGTGGATAGTGCCCTCGTTGCGCTGGAACATCTCCTTCAGTTCACGCGCCAGCGGTTTTTCCGTGATGGTTTTGGGCAGCGTTCTCAGCACCTGCAGGTAAGAGGGAATGAAGTTGGGCTGGAGCTCCTTTTTCAACCGTTCATAAAAAGAACGCGGCTCGATGGATTGGCCTTCAAACGGCTCTATGGCCGCTACCAGGTCACTTTCCCCGGGTGCACCGGAGGCGGCCGGTATCCCGTAGACACAGGCCTCGCTTACCTCAGGCTGCTTCCCGATGACCATCTCCACGTAGTCCGGCTGGATGAAATCGCCAGCCCGGCGCAACTCGGTGCCTTTCCTGTAATTGAAGAATAGCCAGCCGTCCTTGTCTTTGTGCACCATATCGCCGGTTCTCAGCCAGCCGCCCCTTGTTTTTTCCTTTGACGCGTCCGGCATGCCGAGGTAATCGACTTTGGTTTCTCCCTTGCTCATGCGGCAGATCAACTCGCCAGTAACGCCGGGCGGGAGGTCGTTATCATTTTCATCTACTACCTTGAGCTCAAGGATGCCGGGGATGGTCTTGCCAAAAGAGCCGATGGGTCCCTGGTCTATGGGCTTATAGGCAAATCCGCCTTCTACAGAACCGTACCATTCCAGTATCTTGATATTGAACCTTTTCTCGAAGGCTTCCCATATGGCGGGTGGAGTGCCGGCGCTGATGACTATACGCACCGGACTATCGGCATCATCGGGTTTCTCCGGCTCGTTGTAAATAGCGGACGCCATGCCGCCAAGTAATGAGAAAGATGTGCATCCGTACTTGCGGCAGATGTCCCAGATGCGGCTCTTGGTGAACCGCGGGCTGAAGACAGCCTTAATACCCAGGCTCAGGGATGGAAAGAGAGTAACAGCCTGCGCATTGCCATGTGTGAGCGAAAGCCCGGTGTAGAGTATATCGTCCTTTTTATATCTCCAGACAAGGCTGGTCAGTATGTTGTACATCCCCGTGCGGTTGTTGCGCACCGTAACGCCCTTGGGATCGCCTGTGGTGCCCGAGGTATAGACGATCTGCATGGGATGACGCACATCGAAAATCTTCTGGGCTACCGGTTCCCAGCTTGTTTTTTCCAGGGTTTCATTCAATGCCTCATACCTTGCAGAAACCAGTATGTTTTGCTCCGGCTGGTAGGCAACGATCACGTGTTTGACCGACGGCGCTTCCTTTATAACCTCTTCGAGTTGATCCAGGCATTCCCCCGAGACGATGACCGCTTTAGACTGGGAATTATTAAGCATGTACTTCAAGCGATCGCCCCTGTTGCGCGGGTCGATGGGCACCATGATTGCGCCCGTGGTGGTACCGGCAAGCAGCGAATATACGAACTCGGGATGGTTGCGCATGAGGACTGCAAAATTATCCCCGCTGCCTACTCCCTTTTTAACGAAAAGGCCGGCGATCTTGTTTGAGTTTTCATACAGCTTCTTATAAGTAAGGATGTCCTCACCGCGTTCGCCTCTCTCAAATATGAAAACTTCCTTGCCGGGCGTCTCATCGGCCTTGATCTCCACTAAATGTGATGCTATCACCTGGTTCAGATGTGCTTTGCTGCCCATATCTCAGCCTCCTCTTCAGGCCTTATTCCTGCTCGATAGCGCCGATGAATCCCCTGGTGAACGTGGGGAACTCCTTATTGAACGTCTCGTCCCAGTGCTCGTCGGTCCAGAACTGATGGCGGTCGAAGTACGGGTCTCTCCTGGCTACACTTACTGACACTGTAATCGCCATGTCCACGCCCTCCATCTTATTGAGGGCAAAGGAGGCGAAGCCGAGGGTGCTGAAGACGCGGCAGTGCAGGCCCAGCCGCCAGGCCATGGAAGCAGCCGCGCTGGCTGCGATATTGAGATTGATGGCCTTAAACTGGCAGCTCGGGCCGCGTGCAAGAAGCGATTCCATCTCGTCAACGCGGTTCAATTCAGCGCAGGTTTTATAACCGCAGGCGCCGCAGTTGAAGTTGAAATCGGATTTTCGCTTGTCACCGAACATGAGCAGTGCGCAGGGTTCCTTGATGAGCTCCATGAGGAACCTGCCGTCGCGTGCTGCAAGGGGCGACATATCGCCAAGCGAGTAACAGAATTCTGCAATCTCCTGCTGGTCTTCTGTGGTAAGCCGTGCGATTTTCACAGTGTTCCTGTTGCCGAAACGGAAACTATTGTGCGCGGCCACCACCATCAGCTCGACCGCACGGTCGAGGCCATTTAGCAATAACTCATTCATTTCAGTTGCCATTTCATCCTCTCCTTTCACCGACTTTGACTAGCTGTATATCGACCTGAACTGCGGCCAGAGCCGTTTGATAATGCGGTCGTTCATGGCAGTCTCATTGATGTCAGCATACTTCTTAGGTATGTCGCGGAACGGGCTCTTTTCCGTGATAGAGATGCCAACTGCCAGGAAGAAGCCTGT
>CAYLRS010000102.1:0-6031 GCA_964385895.1 uncultured Dehalococcoidales bacterium | reverse complement strand
CGGTGACTTCGGTGGGATAGGGCATCTCAGGCTGTAATCCGAGCTGCTCAAACTCCTTGCCGCCCATGAAGGTGCCAGAATGGCCGCCGACGATTATATCGATGCCGCCGACGGATTTTGCCAATTTCAGATCGGGTTCGTAGCCCAGGTGGGACAAAATCACGATTTTATTGACACCCTGCGCGTTGAGCTCGGCTATGAAATACCTGGCAACGTCCTCGGGCGTGAGGAAAAGGATGTTCTTGCCGGGGTATCCCAGGAACGCAGTATCCATGGTAGTCAGCCCGATGATGCCCACTTTTTGTCCCTCAAATTCCATTATGGTGTAGGGTTTCACCTTGCCGGCCAGTAAAGGCTCTTTGGATACATCCATATTGGCAGCCAGAACCGGAAATTTCGCCCTGTTTATAATATTAGCCGCCTGCTGCGGGCTTTTGGAGAACTCGTGGTTGCCCGGAACCATGGCGTCGAAGCGCATGGCATTCATGGCGTCGCAATCCGCCAGCCCCTCAGACTTTGGCGTCCAGATGGTTCCCTCCAGTATGTCGCCTGCATGTAGCAGCAGGACATTTTTCTCTTTACCTCGGATTTCCTCCACAGCAGTCATCAACAAGCCGTACCCACCCACTATGTCAAGCGTGTCCCTGCCGGCTATCCTGAGCATGAAGTTATACGGCGTGACGTAAGTGTGCGTATCGCTTACATGGGCTATGGTTATGGAGAGAGGTGGTGTGGCTATTTCATTGAGAGGTTTTTCTACAGTAAATGTGGCGTTGGAACATCCCGAGATCGCCACTATAATTATTAAAATAACTGAAACAATTTGAAAGAAAGTGCTATTTTTAAGATATTGCATGCCGGGCCTCCTGGAGGTTGATTGAGATAATTATAAACCTTTTTACAGTTTTTTCCTGAATGTGATCTTATCGTCGCCCGGGTCATAGAAGTCAGGGATGGTGCTGACCTGCTCATAGTTATGAGAGTGATACAGGTTACGTGCTGGTGCGTAATGCGGGTTCGATGAGGTCTCGATGAGGATAATGCGGCCGCCGGAATCCCTGATGTGCTCCTCCGCGGTTTTTAAAAGGGCACCCCCGATGCCCCTGCCACGCTGGTCCGGCGCGGTAGCCATCCAGTACATATCCCAGGTGCCGCGCGTCAGAGGCGTGGGACCGAAGCAGATAAAGCCTGCGACGCCGTCCTCGGACTCCGCTACGCGGAAATGGTAGCCGGAGCTCTCGCGTTCATCCAGGTGAGCATCGATCAGTTCTTCAGCGACTTTCACTTCTTCAGGTAAGAACGCGGGCGTAGCTTCGAGCATGTGAACGATTACCGGCCTATCCGCTGGTGTCATTGTCCTGATTTTTACTGGCATAGCTTTATTCCAGAGCAAGCTCTATTATTTTCTCGATGAGATGAGTATAGGTCCATCCCCTCGCGTTTGCCTGACGGGCGATTCCAAGTTCCGGTGAAATATCGGGGTTGGCATTGACCTCGAGCACCTTAATTTTGCACTGGTCATCCTGCCGCATATCCACCCTGGCATAACCGCGGCAGCCGAGGGCCTTACATGAGGTGAGCACAATGCCGGTTATGATTTTTCTCAGGTCGCTATCTATGGGCGCAGGGCAAGCCACTCCCGTCCCGGCGTAATATTCCGTGCCCTCGAACCACTTCGATTCGAAGGTGAGTATACGCGGCAGGTTGGGCGGCAGCGTGTAAGTTATTTCTGATATCTCCACGAGTGACAGGTCATCGTTACCTAGGACCGAGGCGTTGAACTCCCGGCCGCCGATGAACTCCTCGACCAGCGCGTAGCCGCGGAAATTGTCACTTATATGCTTCACCTGTTTTTCCAGTTGCTCCATGTTGCGCACCACGCTGTCAGGAGTCAAACCATGGCTGGCATCCTCGTCTTTAGGTTTGACTATGCAGGGGAAATTGAGTTTGAAAGCTCCCACTGTATGCGGCATGAGGACCTGGTAAGCGGGCGTGTTTATGCCTGCTTTGTTAAGCAACTCCTTGGTCTTCTCCTTATCCAGAGTAAGAGCCAGCACATGAGACGGGTTACCTGTAAAATGGATCTTCATCTCCTCCATCCAGCGGGTCACTATTGGCTCTGTACCGGGGTCATCATCGAAACCTTCAAACAGGTTGAAAATCAGGTCTGCCGTAATCGACGCGAGAGTCTTTTTAACATCTTCCAGCGGTTTACGCAGGGGTACCTGTTGAACCTCGTGGCCCAGATCAAGCAGCGCCTTTTTGACCGCAACCACTTCCTCCATTACGCCTATGATAGCCTCAGCCTCCCCTATCTCGTTGGGGACGTCATAATACGGGTCGTTATATATAATCGCTACTTTGAGCGGCATTGTCCGTACCGTGCCAAAGCCGATTCGAAAATTGCCCTGATAAGCCCATTGTAAGTCCAGCCCATCTTATAGGACATGATTGGTAGGTCACCAGAATTGGGGTTGAGTCCCGGGAGAGGGTTCACCTCGAGGAAATAGGGGATGCCATTGCTGCCGAGACGGAAATCTATCCTGGAAAAGTCGCGGCAGCCCAGCGCCCTGTAGGCCTTGAGGCTGGATTGAGTAATCCGCTTGATTATTTTGCTGTTGAATTTAGCGGGGCATTCGTATTCGACCAGGTTACGCCAGTCGCGTTTTACCTCCAGTGAATATACGAATGTTTTAAATTTTTTCCTGGGCACGACGTGCATGATGCCGACTATCGAAGGCGGTGAGTTACCGACCATACCCACGGTCACCTCTTCGCCGGCGATATAACCTTCGACCAAAACGGGCTGGCTGTATTTTTCAAAAAGCGTCCTTGCAGCAAGCTTAACTTTTTGCAGCGTATCGGCCCGCGAGGTGAGCCGGATTCCCTTGCTGGAGCCCTCATAGGCTGGCTTGATGAAGGCTGGCAGCGGTATGTCTTTCTCCCGCATATTTTTCAAATCGTTGACCGAGTTGATAACCATCCATGGCGGCGTCTCCACACCCGCCAATTTAATAAGTTGTTTGGTGAGGGGCTTGTCCAGGGTGACGGCGAGCGTCTGCGGGTCGGAGCCGGAATAGGGGATATCCAGCATCTCGAGTATGGAGGGCACCTGCGCCTCACGGCTGCGGTGGGCACCCCTGCCCTCTGCGATATTGAAGACGAAGTCGATCTGCGTGCGAAGTATTTTAGCGAGGAACTGCTTGCCGCCACCCAGCTTTACCGTGGTATGCCCCGCTGAGCGCAGGGCGGCGGCGATAGCATTCACGACTTCGTGGGAATCGTATTCTTCGAGGGCGTCTTCCGGGATATCCCGGCCTGCTTCGATATCGTCTTTGAGGTCGTAAGCCAGGCCGATTTTCATCAGAAGCTTTCTTTCAGCGCATCAGCACGCGGCTACCAACTCCGGTATCGCCATTTGCAGGTCATTTTCCTTGCGCCTGCCGTTCCTGCCGTTTCCCGACGTGTGTTTGGGGTTATGGTATTTATATATCTCACCTTTATAGTTCCTGAAGGTGAGATGGCCGTTGAAGCGGGAGAGGAGATAGCTTGTCTGCATTGGCACCTTGCCTCCGCCGCCAGGCAGGTCGACGACGTAGGTCGGTATGGCCAGTCCAGAGGTATGGCCCCGCATACCTTCGATTATACTCAGTCCCTTTTCAATCGTCGTACGCAGGTGCTCCGTGCCTTCGACCTCGTCAGCCTGGAAAAGGTAGTACGGGCGCACCCTGGCTTTGAGCAGGCCGTGGCACAGCTTCATCTGCGCTTCGACGGAGTCATTGATGCCCGCCAGCAATACCGACTGGTTGTTCACCGGTATGCCGTGCCGCAAAATCCTGTCGCAGGCGGTTTTAGCCTCATCTGTAAGCTCATGGGCGTGGTTGAAATGCGTGTTAAGCCAGATGGCCCCGTATTTTGAGAGCATCTCGCAGAGCTCATCGTCTATGCGCTGGGGGAGTACCACGGGTACCCGGCTTCCTATACGTATGATCTCGACATGCCCGATCGATCTGATCTGGCTGATGATGCTTTCCAGGTGCCTGGTGGAGAGTGTAAGTGGGTCGCCGCCTGATATGATGACGTCCCTGATCCCTTCATGCTCACGGATATAATCGATCATGCGGGTGATCTCTTCGGGCGGGCGCACCCACCTGCCGCGGCGCCATTCACGCTTGCGCGTGCAGTGGCGGCAGAACATGGGGCATATATCGGTTACGACCATCAGGATGCGGTCCGGGTAGCGGTGTACCAGGCCCGGGACGGCCGAATCGCGTTCTTCCTCCAGGGGGTCTTCTGACAGGATACCCTCGAGCGCTATCTCGTCGAAGTCAGGCAGCGCCTGTTTACGTATCGGATCATAGGGATCTTCATGGTTGATCAGGCAGAAATAGTACGGGGTTATGGATAAGGGGAATTTTTTGGTGACCAGTTTCATGGTGATCTGGTCACGGATTGAGAGGGGAGTAAATTTAGAAAGTTCTTCTACGCTGGTTATTCGATTGCGGAATTGCCACTTCCAATCGTTCCAGTTCTCTTCCGCTACGCTGCCGAAAAACCTGAAGCGGTTTTCCAGCAGCCGCAAGCTTGGAGGCTCTTCTACTTCAGCTAAGGCCTTACCTGGAGGTTCCTCCTCCGAGGGCAGTTCAAATAGTTCTTTTTGTTTGGTGGTCGTGGCGCGAGTCACCTTAAATTTTGCCTCCTTTTTTCAACAGGTTTTTCCAATTTGCGGCAATCGTAAATTTTTTCCCTTGAACATTTTATAGCATTAATAAAAAATGATGTCAAGTATTTTTGGCAAAATTTTTAAAATATTTTTCAAATTGAAGCTACGATGGATTTTTAGGGCCGGTCTTTATAAAAATATTGCCATACAAACATATGTGATAGTATATTAAAAAATTGAAATTTTTATTGTATGCTATCACTGCTAAACTTATGCAGCGCTGTTAGGCCTTAGGTTATAATGCAGGCGCAAGAAATTTTTTCAAGGCAGTTTCATATTGAAGATGAGATTTATCTTCGTCAGGGTAATTACCTGCATTGCTGCCCTCTCTTTTTGTTTATGCTTTCTGCTTGCCTGCACCAATCCTGCAAATATGGCATCGGAGCATATCAAGCAGGGAGACATTTATTTTCAGCAGGGAAATTTCGATTTAGCTATCTCAGAATACACCAGAGCCGGGGAGCTGGATCCTTCCATCGATGTGAAAGCGAAGGTCAACCAGGCGAATGAGAAGAAGGTCGGCCTGCTGCTTCAGGCGGGGGATTATGACAAATCAATCGAAGTGGGCATTAGCGCGCTGGCAGCGGCGCCGGAAGATGACAACCTGAAAGAGAAGCTGGCGGATGCCTATATCGGACGAGCCTGGTTTTACAAGGCCAAGAGGCTCAACCCGTATGCGCTTAAAGACCTGCTGAGCGCTGTTGAAACCGCACCGGGTTATTTCATGGCACATTACGAATTGGGGCGGTTTTATAACAACCAGTGGCAGTTCAGCATCGGTATACTCGACCTTAATAAAGCCCTTTCGCTTAAACCGGATTTCGCTGCGGCCTACAGCGAGCGGGCTTATTCGAATTATAAAAACCAGAAGTACGAGACCGGGCTGGCCGATGCCAACAAGGCCATCGGGCTTGACCCAACGGATGCGCAGTTTTACTACAACCGGAGCCTGGTTTACCGCGGTATGGGGAATAACGACCTTGCCGTAAGCGACCTCGAGACTACTCTCAAGCTTTCAAAGAATACAGCCCTGACGGATAAGGCCGGTGCTGATTTGCAGGCGCTCAAGCCAAAGTAACTTGCTCGGGATATGCTATTTTTCAGTGTCATTGCGAGCCCGAAGGGCGTGGCAATCTCACGATCGAAGGCGTAATGCCAAGGGATAGCCACGTCGCTGTGCTCCTCGCTATGACATGACCACTACTCGTGCCGTAGAGATTCTATGGGGTCGAGGCGTGCAGCCCGGAAGGCCGGGTAGGTTCCGGAAATCAGCCCGGTCCCGATGGATACGGCGAGGGCAATGATGAC
>CAYLRS010000101.1:0-6038 GCA_964385895.1 uncultured Dehalococcoidales bacterium | reverse complement strand
CTGGCAACTGTATATATTCAACGGTGTGCTGATCGGGCTCAGTATAAGCGCCTCCTTCGCCATTCCCGTGGCATTAGTCGCATTGTGGTTCTCCAGAAGGCAGGGGCTTGCCGTGGGCACAGCAACCATGGGCATCAGTCTGGGCACGGCGGTGATCCCCCTGCTCATTGCCTTTCTCATTTCATCTATTGGATGGCGGCATACTTTTCTGATCGCCGGAATAGCAACTGCCGCCATCTGCATTCCCTCTGCCCTGATAATGCGTCAGCCACCGCGTAAGGTACTGACCGCCGTTGTCAAAGAAGGGAGGCCAGTCCAGGAAACATCCGGACCTGAACCCGAAGGGGATGCAGGCCTTACATTATCTGAAGCCGTACGCACAAAGGAATTCTGGCTTCTCTTCATCATGTTCGTATTGTTCCTTTTGAGCCTCGGTTTGGTCATGCTGCATGTAATACCCTACGCCATCGATTCGGGTCTATCACCCATTGCTGCGGCAGGGATACTGACTTTTGTGGGCATCTTCGGCCTGGCCGGACGCTTGATCTCGGGGCTGTTATCAGACAGGATTGGAATTAAACCGGTCATACTTTTCTGCCTGTTTCTCGAGGCAGCTATCATTATATGGGTCACGTTTTCAAAAGACATGTGGGTGTTTTACACCTTCGCCGCTCTCTTCGGCATCGCCTATAGCGGTTTCGTGACGATGATGGTGCGCATCACCAGGTACGTCTTCGGCCCCAGGACGCTGGGCTCGATTTTCGGCTTCCTTATGATATCAGACGGCATAGGTTTCGGAGTGGGGCCATGGCTGGCGGGTTATATTTTCGATATCACGGGGAGCTACCAGACGTCATTGCTATCTGTGGCGGCAGGACTGGTGGCCGCCGCGGCAATAACGCTGGTAATAAAACCGCCCAGGACAGTTCCTTCCACAGGTTGACAGGCATGAGCGATTGCGTTTCTATTCAACCAGATGGAGATACGTTTTAGTCGCCATGCAAAGAACAAACTGAGGTTATACAAGCTAACTACGGCAGATGCGGAGAAGGCAATTAACTCAGGCGAGGGGCTGAACCAGGGTGACAAACGGGATTCACGGTACGGGGGAAGCTCAGAGCGATAGGTATTATAGTCGACTCATATGCTCTGGTGATAACACTAATGAGGACTGGATGAGGTGAAACCCGGCGTGATATTAAACTATGCTAAAGATAGTAGTCTTTCTCCGGTAGAAATCCTGGATGCCGGTAAGCGTTATCCTTCAGGGCAACTGGCAGCTTGCAGCATTGGTGAGTTCATCGACCTTAAAATGGCGTCAAAGCTGGCGGGAATTGCACCTGTTACTCTGAGAACAGCGGCCGAGAAAGGAAGGCTGTGGGCATTAAGGCTTGGCGGCCAGTGGATAACTACACGGGAAAGACTACAACAGTACATTGACAGCCGGTCGAGGAAGGCTAGAGGTTAATGGTACAATGAGTGAATTAAAAAGACGGTGCAGCCTATTGAACAAGGTGACGCCCTGAATAAGAATGATGCGGATCCTGGAGCACCTGCGCCAGCGAGCGAAGGTTTGAGTTCCAGGTAATCAGTTACAATAATAAAATGGATAATTTTTAAATGTCCGGATCTTCGAAACACTACAAACCTGATAGCATATCCCAGGCAGACCTGTTTGGTAATCTTTTTCCCCTGCGAACACAGGTCATTACGCGGCGGAAAGATTTCGACGAGCTGTTTGATGGTTTCGACAGGATGCGGGCTGTCTCGTATGTCATTTCCCCGGAATTACTGCTGGAATTCTACGATAAACGTGGCTATAAAGAACTCGAGGTCATAGTTGGGGAGAACCTTACTGATACCTATAAGCAGAATCTTGAACAGAAAAACGTTCAGGTTAGCGAACGGCTTGCGGAACTCACTCAAAAAGGTAATCTGCGGATTTTTATTCCACCTCACACTATACATACCAAGTTGTATATTCTCGAAAGGGCAATCTCTACGCGTATAATTCAAACCAGCGCTAATTTGACCTTTACGGCGCAGGAAGCAAAAAGGCAAACTAACTATGCCTGGTACCTGGATATCCCCAGCGGACACACTATTCTCTTTCAGTTAATCAAGGATTACGAATTACACCTTAACGGCTGCACTCTCTTTATGGGTGACCTGAATGATCTATTAAAGAAGAACCCTGACCAGGATAGAAGGCGACTGATTGAAGCCTGGCTCAAGGGTAAGATTGCTGACGAAGAACAAGATTTTGAAATAAGAAAAATCTTTCACGCGTTCTCAGCCAGTTTAATTGGTCCTGCTGATGCTATTGAAGAAAAGGTTACCGTACTTAAATTACCCGAAATGGAGTTAGCCAGGAAGCGGGTTGAGCGACATTTAATGCCGTTGAAACCGGTATCCGCTGGACAGAATCAGTTGCAGGTGAGTAAATCCGCTTTCATTCGCTATGTATATGAAACACACCGTGTACCTCTTCTTTTGCTCTCGAGAGAAAGAAAGGAATTATTGCTCGGCGTTGATACCTCTCTGGTAACACTCACGGAGGCACCTCCGGAGCCGGCACGCGTAAATCAAGCTCTGGAATTAATAGAGTCCTATCTTAATACTGTAGATCTGGCAGAGTCGGCCAATCCGATCGCTGCCAAAACAAGTATGTTTGAAGCTGTGCTCTACATGTTTTTTACCCCATTTTCAAATGAGTACATGCGAGCTAAACGGGCGAGATACGGTCTAATAGATACTCGAGGGCCACGTTTTCTGTATATTTACGGACCTTCCCAGAATGGCAAGACTACCTTTTTACGATTTGCATTAAAGCTGGTGAGTGGAAGAATCATAGAGGCCTTATCACGCCAGGATTTTACAAAGACAAGAATTGCCAATGCAATATTAACTGAGACTGCCTTTCCGCTGGTCTTTGATGACGTAGACCCGTCTCGTACTCCAGGGATTGAAGACGTATTTAAATCGTACTGGGAGCGTTGGTGGAGAGACCAATATGTATCACCTCAAATAGTGATTTCCTCCAACTCACCCAGGCTCAAAGAATGGGCAAAATCCCGCGTTAAAAGAATCGATTTTGATGTTCACTTCGCTCCGACTGAAATTACCAAAGAACGACTTGCCAGACTATTTTCGCAGGACATCCCCATATTCAGGTGGTTCTCTTACTTATATCTGGAGCATCTATCCAGTAACGAGTTGCCTGGCGATGATGAGCTCAGCCTGGCCAGAAAAGTAATGCAGGAGCTGTATGAACACGCCGGACGGCATCAACCGAATTTTTTCCCGACGGAACCAATAGAAAAGCTTTATGACCCGGGCCGCAAAGACTGGCAGGACCTTATTTATGGCCTGCGTAAAGCTTCGGTTGAAGACGACGGCAAGCGTAAGTTAGTAACCTTTGCCAAAGATATGCAGCACTGGGAAATCAACGACTATCAAAGTTACTTGCCACAAACAGTCAAACACCAGAGAAGAGGAAACACAATAATAGTCGAGAACCCGAAAGAGTTCGATATATGGATGGGGCAACCTCCACAAACCCGCGGTCTGCTATCCCGCCTGTTTAAAAAAACCGGCTCCTGATGGTATGAAACAAATCAACTGCACCGTGACTATATAATGTTTCTTTTGCGACCTTTTCTTTCAGTATCCTGTACCACGGATCGAACCTTGCCACTGGTTATGGTTGATTTCACCCAGGAAGGCACTGAACTGGATGGGTTCCAGACCGTAGTCCTGGCAGAAATCCGCCACCTTACTCCGCAACTTATCACCCGGTATGTCCTAAATGATAAGAGAAATCATTACCCTCAACCATGGGATCAGGGGATAGGGATTAGAGATTAGGAAGTACCGATATCCCCTTACCCTCTACCCTTTCCCTATTGCCACTCCTCGAGGGGAATTACACGGCAACCCAGTACCTGCCCCTGATGCCTGGGGTTGGCGGTGACCAGAGGGCGATTATGGCTTTGGGCAACCGCTATATAACACGAATCCCATATGGTGATATTGAATTGTCTCGATAACTTGACTGAACTATCCAGAAGACCAGCATAGATAGGAATAGTACGAAGACCAAGTGCAGACAGGGCAGTGGTTGCTGACAAAATGGAATTAGTTGGGATGAACTTCTTGTTGATGATAGCATTAGTTACCTCGTAGTAAAATAGGTCAGGCACTACAATCAGTGTCTGTTGAGCTAAGTGGATATCTCGTATTGCCAGAGCTTGCCGGAGTGCTGCCTAACCTTTATCGGAAAACCACTTCACTCCGACTGAAGCATCAATAACTAGTGCCTGTAGCGCCATTTTAGAACCTCCGCAGTACCATCCCAGGGGCCGAATTCCTCTCTTAAACGGTCAATTGTCTTTGCCGCCTTGAGACGGCGCTCCCGCTCTTTCCCCTCCTCTTTTTCCTCAAGATAATGCTTTACTGCCTCGGTTAAAAAAGCACTCCGGCTGGTATTAGCTTCATTGGCAGCCTTATCCAACTCTTTCAATACTTTCTCTGGCATAGATATATTGACTTTTATTACCATTCATTCACTCCAATATTTCTCTCCTATAGCTATACACTTCTCATATCCACCAAACAATTTGGCGCCCAAATCTGCTAACCGGAGATGGTCCAACACATCGCCCTGGCAAACATCCTCCACCGTAGTTCTCAGCTTGGCCCCGCGCGGGGGGGCGTGTGATTAACCAGGAACTATGGACCACTTAACCATGATCTTTAGACCACCCGGGAAATTAATAGGCTATTATTGTCGCAAACTCACAAAGAGGAGCGACGATGGCATTCAAGGAGGTTTCCCAAGTGGAAGTCACAGAGATATTGCGCCAATGGCAAGCGCGCTCAATGCCAGGGCAATGCGCAAGTTCTGAAGTCTGTATGAAATCCTTCTTCAGATGAGAGTGATCTGTGTACGATTGTTAATAAGGCGAAGATTCCTAGTACCTTCTCTGCCCGCCTTTGCCGCCGGGCCTGCCACCACCGCCGCGGTTGCCCATCCCGCCTCGCCTATCACCGTAACCGCCTCCCCTTTGTCCGCCGGTGCTGGGCCGTGCTTCGTTGACTACGAGGGTACGGCTTTTCAGCATCTTGCCGTTAAGGCCAGCAATAGCAGCGTCACCCTGGGTTTTATCGGCCATTTCAATGAAGCCAAATCCCCTGGGTCGCCCGCTGTACTGATCTGTCGGGAGGCTTACGGATGTCACTTCGCCAAAAGCTGCAAATTCCTTCCTCAGCTCGTCTTCAGTTACTTCATACGCCAGGTTACCTACATAGATTTTCATATCGATTCTCCTGATTAATTCATTTTAATGCGTTATCTATCATGATAAGCATCACCTTCGGGCTGTACCCGCTGCCTGCTTCCAACATTTCTATGCCCGGGCAGTGCAGAATTAGCTGTAACCTGCACTGCCCGGGATAGTTATCGAGTAAAGTAAGCTGTGTTACCTGGCTCTGCGGACTTTGCTATAGCAGTCGCTGCAGTACACGGGCTTATCGCCGCGCGGTTCAAAGGGGACCTGCGTCTCTTTGCTGCATTCGGCGCATACTGCGGGGAACATCTCTCCGCGGCCGCCGTTACCCCTGTCTGACCTCTTTGCCTGGCGGCAGGTGGGACAGCGCTTGGGCTCATTGGTGAAGCCTTTGGCCTGGAAAAATTCCTGTTCAGACGCGGTGAACGTGAAATTGGTTCCACAATTGGAACACTGGATGGTCTTGTCCTGGAAACTCATTGGATGACTACCTCTTTTTATAAATTTTTAGTTAGAGCTCGGTCATCCAACACTTAGGCGGGTTAAAACGGGTTGTAAAGCTTGTAATAACCTTGACTTAAACTAATTAATTCAATTATACACCAAATTACAAAGTCTGCAACACGCAAACCGGGAAAATCCCCGTGCTTATTATTTACATCTCACGTCCCCGGGTGCGTATCCTTGATCAATATCGACATTACCAGAGCACCCAGCATCAGGACCACCAGTAATACCAGCGGTGCAATA
>CAYLRS010000100.1:0-6045 GCA_964385895.1 uncultured Dehalococcoidales bacterium | reverse complement strand
CCAGCTCGGTGTGAATGCGGTAGGCGAAGTCCAGCGGGGTTGCGCCTTTGGGGAAAGCCTTGATCTCGCCCTTGGGCGTATATACAAATACCTGGTCGGCGAAGAAGTCCTGCTTGAGCGACTCGAGGAACTCCTCGCTGTCCAGCGTGCTCTGCCAGTCGATAAGCTGGCGCAGCCATGATATCTTTTCCTCGAAGTGGAGGTCCGGCTTGGCGCCCTCCTTGTATCTCCAGTGAGCGGCCACGCCATATTCCGACAAGCGGTGCATTTCGTAAGTGCGTATCTGTATCTCCAGCGGCGTGGTACCCTGCGTCAGCACCGTGGTGTGCAGCGACTGGTATCCGTTGTCCTTGGGGTTGGCTATATAATCGTTGAACTCCTCGGCAATGGGATGCCACAGGTTGTGGATCACTCCAAGTACCTGGTAGCAGTCAGGCACTGTATTCACCAGTACCCGCAGCGCAAAAAGGTCATGGATGTCCCCGAAATCCCGGCCGATGGCGGCGTATTTTTTAATCTTGTTATAAATGCTGTAGATGTGCTTGGGCCTGCCCGTAACCTCACCCTCGATGCAGGCCTTTCGCATTTCCTCGCGCAGGGTACCTGCGTTGTTCTCGATGAAACCCTCGCGCTGCGTGCGGCGTACGGTGACCATGCGCGCTATCTCGTAGTACTGCTCCGGTTCCAGATAGCGGAAGGCCAGGTCTTCAAGCTGCCATTTTATCTGCCATATACCCAACCTGTGTGCCAGCGGAGCATATATCTCGAGGGTTTCCTGTGCTATGGCCTGCCGCCTTTCGGGAGGCAGAGCTCCCAGTGTGTCCATGTTGTGGAGCCTGTCGGCCAGCTTGATGAAGACCACCCGCAGGTCTTCTGCCATAGCGATGAGCATCTTGCGCAGGTTTTCGGCCTGTGACTCCTGGCTGCTTACCGCAACATCGCGCCTCCATGCCACCCTGCTTAATTTAGTCACACCGTCTACAAGCCTGCTGACCTCCGGGCCGAATTTCTTTTCTAGCTCGGGAATCGTAACATGGCAGTCCTCGGGAACATCATGCAAGAGTGCGGCAGCCAGGGTAGAGGCGTCAAGCTGTAAATTGGCGAGAATTATGGCAGTCTGGAGGGGGTGTTCAAGGTACGGGTCGCCGGATTTGCGCTTCTGTCCGTCGTGGGCATTGCAGGCAAATTTATACGCTGCCTCCACGATGGCCAGCTTCTCGGGAGGCAGGTATTCCTTGGCCTTAGAAAACAGTGGGGAAGGATCCATACATTCACCGGTTCAACTGTATAATAGAGCAAGGCTGATACCTATGGCAAATGATTTCCGCATGGAATGTGATTTTAGTCATTTGCAGGCACAGTTAAATAGCATTATCATATGTTAGTTAACGGTTGCACAAATGCATGAAAAACACGATTGCTGGTGGGGCAAGCCGTTAAAAATTTAATCAAATACTTGGAGGTAATTGATGAAAATTGTAAAGCTTTGCCGTGAAGGTTCTTGCTGCCCGGCAGTCACCGTATCCACTGATAAGGTTGAGATCGGCGAGAACGAGAACACCTGCGTCCTCACCCTTGAAGAGTTCGAGATCCTGAAAGAAAAGATCCTCGCGAAAGAAATTTAAATCACTCTTGCCCTGGTCAAATAAAATAAGTCCACCGTCCCACCCGGTGGATTTATTTTTATATCCTGATCTCTAAGCCCTAAATTTGAACTAAAATCCTCATGGCAGTATGCTTTTAGCCGTCTTTTTATTCTTCGAACTTTAGAAAGGAAAGCCTATGAAAACCTCGAAATTCGACCAACTCGACCGGATATTCCTGCCCCGCAGTGCCGCAGTGATAGGCGCCTCGCCCCGCGATGGCTTTGCTAACACGCTTGTAGGCACGAAAATACGGGACAGGCTTTTCATGGTCAACCCCAACTACAAGGAGATACTGGGGGAAAAGTCCTATGCCAGCATCCTCGATGTAGAGGATCCCATCGACTATGCGGTGATAGCGGTGCCTTCGCAGTTGGTAATAGGCGCGGTCAGGGAATGCATCGAGAAGGGGCTGAAGGCCGTCCACGTTTTCACCTCCGGTTTCAGCGAGACCGGGTTGGGAGAAGGCATTAAGCTGGAAAAAGAGCCGGCATCGTTAGCTAAAGGCAAAATCAGGCTGATCGGGCCCAACTGCATGGGCATATATTGCCCTAAATCGGGGCTGTCGTTTAACCCGGCTGCTACCAACGAGGAGGGAAGCATCGGGGTCATATCGCAGAGCGGCACCTTTGCACAGATGTTTAATTACTTTGAAAGGTCGATGAACATGAAAATTAGCAAGCTGGTAAGCTACGGGAACGCTGTCGACCTGGACTGCCCCGACTTCCTGGAATACCTGGCGGACGACCCTTACACCAGCGTGATCGCGCTCTACATTGAAGGCACCAGGCAGGGAAAACGGCTTCATTCGGCATTAAAATACACCGCGGGCAAGAAGCCCGTGGCCGCACTTAAAGGCGGTGTCACCAGGGAGGGCGGCAGAGTGGCCTCGTCGCACACAGGCGCCCTTGCCGGCACGGGCGAGACGTGGTCGGCCATGTTCAGGCAGAGCGGGGCTATCCAGGTAGAGGACATCGACGACCTGATGAATACAACGGTTGCCCTTAGCAGTTCGCCTCCGCCCGGTGGGAAAGGTGTTTCCATCATAACCTATTCCGGCGGTTTCAGCGCTGTGCAGAGCGATATGTGCGTGAAGGCCGGGCTGGAGGTACCGCAGTTTTCAAAAGAGGCCGTGGGTGAGCTGAGGAAAATCGTCCCCGCCGCCGGCACGATGCTGGGGAACCCCCTGGATGCATGGCAGATGTTTTACAGGTACTCGGGAAATGAAAGCAGGCTGGCCGACGTTTTCAGGATCATTGCTGCCGAAAAACATATCGATTCCATTATCCTGCAGTTCGACGTCATTAAGTTCATGGTGCGCATGTGGGGCGGGCAGGCGGGTGAACGGCTTGAGGTCATAGCCAGGAATTTCCTGGAAGGGTGCCGCTATGCCCGCGATGAGGCCGGCAAACTGGTCCTTATCACCGTTTATCTTGACCCGTATACAGATCACGAACAGGAGAGGCAACTGTCTTTCTTCTTGAAGAAACTCTGCCAGTCGCAGGGCTTCCCCGTATATCCGACCCTGAATGAAGCAATAAGGACTGTAGCTTACATGTACAGGTACTCTGTAATCAGGCAGGATGGCGGAAAAGGACAGGTCGAGGGGTGATTCTTGTGGAAAAGACCGGCTATATAGTCGTACTGATTACGGCATCCAGCGAGGAGGAGGCACAGAAAATAAGCCAGGCACTGCTGGAAAAACGCCGTGTGGCCTGTGTAAACGTGGTCCCCAAAGTGAAATCGCAATTCTGGTGGCAGGGCAAGATCGATAATGCCGAGGAATTTCTCCTCATTATCAAAACGAAATCCTCTGCTTTATCTGACGTCATCAAGCTGGTCAAAACGAACCACAGCTACACAGTCCCCGAGATCATCGCTTTACCGGTAGTTGGAGGTAACGAGGATTACCTCGACTGGATCGGCCGGGAAGTCATGGAATAGGTAACACTATTCTGCTCGTCATTACGGGCGTACCTTCAGAGCCCGTACACAGCATTACAATCCCGTGGCGGGTCTTTGGGCCCGCCTTACAACCACAATTAACCACATGTAAATAGATTGTCACTGATGCACTGGACGAGCACAACGCCTGTATATCTGTCGCTGCACGTGATATTATCTGTCCCCTGTATTATAATGATGGCCTGAATTCAGGGAGTATTTGGTTGTTTAAAGCGCCACGCGGAACAGAAGACATATTGCCGGAGGAGCAGGCCTACTGGCGCTACATCGAGGAAAAAGCCGTGGCCACCTGCAGGCTTTACGGCTACAGCCGCATGGACACCCCCGCATTCGAAGAGGCCAGCCTCTTCGCCAGGAGCGTCGGGGAAGGAACGGACATCGTTAATAAGGAAATGTATATCTTCAAGGATAGAAGCGGTAACGAGCTGGCCCTGAGGCCGGAGGGGACTGCTTCCGTATGCCGTGCCTACCTGGAACACGGGATGGATAATCTCCCGCAGCCTGTCAAGCTGTATTACTTTGCTGATATCTTCCGCTACGAAAGACCCCAGGCAGGCCGCTACCGCCAGCATCATCAATTCGGCTGCGAGGCGATTGGCGAAGCTTCGCCCATGCTGGATGCTGAGGTAATACAGATGGCGCTCAGCTTTTTCAGGTCGCTGGGTCTCTCGCAGTTCTGCCTGCAGCTTAACAGCATCGGGTGTAAGGAATGCCGCCCCAACCACCTGCATAAGCTCAAGGACTACTACGCTCCGCTGTCGCCGGGCCTGTGTGATGACTGTCACGCGCGTCTTGCCAGGAATCCGTTGCGCCTGCTCGACTGTAAGAAATCGGGCTGCCAGGCAGCGGCTGATGAGGCCCCGAAGAGCGCGGATTACCTCTGCATCGAGTGCCGCGAGCACTTTGAATCGCTGAAGAGGTACCTGGGAGTTCTGAGGATAGAATATACGCTCAACCACAGACTGGTAAGGGGGCTGGACTACTATACAAAAACTGTGTTTGAGATACAGCCGCTTGACGGTGGTTCGCAGAGCGCCCTGGGAGGAGGCGGCCGCTATGACGACCTCATTGCCGGGTTGGGCGGCAGGCCCGCACCGGGCATTGGCTTCGCAACAGGTATGGAACGCATGGTGTTCAACATAAAAGAATATGGCATTGAAGTACCGCGGCAGGAGAAGCCGGCAGTGTTTATCGCCTGCATGGGTGGGGATGCTAAAATCGAAGCGCTTAAAACCGCCTCGGAGCTTCGTGATGCCGGCATAGCCGTAGTGGTTTCCTCAGGGGAAAGGAGCTTAAAGGCGCAGCTAAGACAGGCAAATACGGTTGGTGCGACCTGCGCGGCCATTATAGGCGATAACGAGATAAAAGAAGGCACGGTTACCTTGCGTAACATGGAGACCGGCGAGCAGCAGGAAATGCAGCCGGATGACCTTAAGCGAATGCTTGGTGCGCAGCAATAAACACAGGAGGAATTTCTTTTATGGATTGTTTAGAAGCTATTACGACCAGGCGCAGCATCCGCCAGTACAAAGATACGCCTGTTACGGATGAGGTTCTCAATAAAGTACTCGAGGCCGCCCGCTGGGCTCCCTCCTGGGCAAACACCCAGTGCACGCGCTACGTGGTGGTCAGAGACTCAGTTACCAAAACGAAGCTGGCAGAGACGCTCAGCAGGGGCAACCCGGCGACGGAAGCGATAAAGAATGCGCCTGTAGTCATCGTAGCCTGCGCTGAGCTTAAGAAATCGGGCTATTACCGGGGTGAGGTGGCAACGGACAAGGGCGACTGGTTCATGTTCGATGTTGGCATTGCCATGGAGAACCTGGCACTGGCTGCACACGCGCTGGGCCTGGGTACCGTGCATGTGGGAAATATACCTGACGCCAAGAAGGTGGAAGAAATACTTGGGCTACCCGAGGGGGTGGTTGCCGTGGAGATGACACCGCTGGGTTACCCAGCGATTGAAGCAAAAACGCCGCCGCGGAAGGAGCTAGTGGAAATAGCATTTTACGAAAAGTACGGCATGCATTAGAATTAAATAGATTACTTAAAAACACTTATTCCGCCCGCTGCGGCGAAACTGATTTAGAAGTTCACCGCACGGGCTGAAAGTTTTGTAGAGGAGTAATAATATGGCCAGGACGATCGCAGAAATCAACGAAAAAATCAAAAAGGGCCAGGCGGTCGTGGTCACCGCCGAAGAGGTGATCGATATCGCCAAAAAGAAAGGCGTGGCTGCCGCCGCGCGCGAGATCGACGTGGTGACCACGGGCACCTTCGGGCCGATGTGCTATTCCGGCGCCTATATGAACCTTGGCCATACCAGTCCCAGGATAAAGGTGGGCGGTGGCAGGGTGTACCTCAACGACATCCCGGCTTATACCGGGGTAGCAGCTGTCGATGTATTCCTGGGGGCGACCGCGATACCCGATGATGA
>CAYLRS010000099.1:0-6057 GCA_964385895.1 uncultured Dehalococcoidales bacterium | reverse complement strand
TAATCAAAAGGCCTTCTTAGGCTTGAGGAAAGATCTATATCCCGCGACATTATTGAACGTCTCCGTAAAGTAGCCCCGGCATCTGCGGAGGAGAATACTAATTTCTGGGCAGAAAAATCTCCTTGCTGGGAAATGTGTCATTGTCCAGCCATGATAAGGGAGGAATGCCCTGCGCCCAAATATCAGTTTTTACCCTGCTGGCAGATCGAAGGAACTTATTGTAAACTCGATGACTATGGTGAATCAGGCACGGACACCAGCATCTGTGAAGTCTGCAGGGTTTATAAAAAATACGGAAAAGACGAACCTATTGA
This sequence comes from uncultured Dehalococcoidales bacterium, assembly GCA_964385895.1. Taxonomy (GTDB): domain Bacteria; phylum Chloroflexota; class Dehalococcoidia; order GIF9; family UBA5629; genus CAYLRS01. The sequence goes on along the minus strand of CAYLRS010000099.1, from coordinate 5,743 downwards.
ATTGAAACTCTTCGGCAGGGGCATAGATAGCTCACTCAAGTCATTGGAAAAAACAGCGAAGCTTTGACTTTGATTTTAAAAAATAATAGAATATGCCTTCGGTTAGGCCAATCAGAATGTGGCCATTTCAGGGGAATGAGGTCTTAAGACTTTATTCCCTTTATTATTGTATATTTCCGTATTCAGGAGGCTTATTATGACAAAGCAAAAATCTGCTGCACCTGTAACCACAGATACGGGAAGAGGCTTCGCAGGCAGGGCCTTCCAGCGTATTCAGGGAATCATTGACGACACGGGTGGACAGGCTGGAGCCCCGATCCGCGTTCTGCAGCAGGCGCAGGGTATTGTCGGCTACCTTCCCCCCACCGTGCTAAAGACAATCTCAAGGGATCTTAAAATCCCCCTGGCCGAGTTGCATGGCGTTGTCACATTCTATAGTTTCTTCACTATGCAACCCAAGGGCAGACACGTTATACAGGTCTGCCTTGGAACAGCCTGCTACGTCAAGGGCGGCCAGCAGGTATTGGATGTGCTCAAAAAAAACTATGGCCTGGAGCCGGAAGGCATCACCCCGGACGGCAAATTCTCTCTCGAGATGGTGCGCTGCCTTGGTTGCTGCGGGCTTGCTCCGGTAATAGCAATTGGCGACGACATACACAGGAAAGTTAAACCCGGCCATATAAAAGATATCCTGAATATGTACCACTAGGAGGTAAACGAAGTGCCAAAGATAACCTCTGTTGAAGAGTTAGCTAAACTAAAAAAGGCAGTGGAGCCACGGCTTAAAATTCGCGATGACGCGAATTTTAGCCATTTTAAGACTACACCCGAGATATGCATCCAGCAGTGCAGGGGTATGGGTTGTACAGCTGCCGGCGGCGATAAGGTAACCGAGTTATTTGAAGAACTTATCAAGAAAAAGGTACTTGATAATAGGGTCAATATAGTAAGGACAGGCTGCCTTGGCCCCTGCGAAATGGGCCCGACTGTAATAGTCAACCCCGGCGACATCCTGTACGTGAGAGTCAAACCCGAAGACGTAAAGGAAATCTTTGAGAAGCATATTGTGAAAGGCGAAATAGTAGAAAGGCTGGTTTACCACGACCCAACCACGAATAAGGCCATACCTGAACGCCTCAAGATCAACTTCCTGGCAGACCAGGAATTTCGCATCCTGCATAACAACGGCATAATTGATCCCTGGAATATCGAAGAGTACATCGCCCGCGGCGGCTACGAAGCGCTGGCCAAAGCGCTTTATAAAATGAAACCCGAAGACGTGCTTGAAGAGGTCAAGAAGTCAGGCCTTCGCGGCAGGGGCGGTGCAGGCTTTCCCACTGCTACCAAATGGGGCTTCCTTAAGAGCTCACCGGGTACCGTTAAATACCTCATATGCAATGGCGACGAGGGTGACCCCGGCGCATACATGAACCGTGCTGTACTGGAAGGCAATCCCCACTCAATCATCGAAGGTATGGCCCTCGGTGCTTACGCGGTAGGCAATGTGAAGCAGGGTTTTGCCTATATTCGTGCCGAATACCCGCTTGCAATCGAGACTTTAAGCGCAGCCATTGCACAGGCCCGTGATTATGGCCTGCTGGGCAAGAAAATTCTCGGCACCGATTTTGAGTTCAATCTTGATATCTTCCCCGGTGCAGGCGCTTTCGTCTGCGGCGAGGAAACAGCATTGCTGATTTCCATTGAAGGTAAACGTGGTATGCCAAGACAAAGGCCACCCTTCCCCTCTGACAAAGGCCTTTTTGGCAAGCCCTCTGCTATCAACAACGTTGAAACCTGGTCTATCGTTCCGCGGATAATTCGCGAGGGCGCTGACTGGTTTGCCGGAGTCGGAAGCGAAAAGAGCAAAGGCACCAAATCATTCAGTCTTGTTGGCAAAGTTAATAACGTTGGCCTGGTGGAAGTACCACTGGGCACCAGCCTCGGCAAGATCGTTTTCGACATCGGCGGCGGTATCCCTAAGGGCAAGAAATATAAGGCTACACAGATGGGCGGCCCCTCAGGTGGAGTCATCCCCATCGAACACGTCAACGTGCCGGTTGACTACGAGTCGGTTACCGCCCTGGGTGCCATCATGGGCTCCGGTGGTCTGGTCGTAATGGACGAGGACAACTGCATGGTGGACATCGCAAAGATGTTCCTGCAATTCACCAGGGACGAATCTTGCGGGAAATGCGTACCATGTCGGGCCGGCATTCCCAAGATGCTTGCTTTGTTAAACAAAATTACAATCGGGAAGGGAACACTGGAGGATATTGACATCCTGCAGGAGCTCTCGGAGATGATCCAGACTGCATCAATATGCGGTCTTGGTCAGACTGCCCCCAATCCTGCAGTCTCAACTATCCGGCATTTCAGGGAAGAGTACGAGGCTCACATTATCGATAAGAAATGCCCTGCTGCCCTTTGCCAGGCCCTGTTCAGGGCACCATGCCAGCATACCTGCCCGGTAGGCCTGGATGTTCCAGGGTATATAGCTTTAATCAAAGAGGGAAAACCGGCGGATGCTTATAAACTTATCAGCCAGAGGCTGCCTTTACCGATGACAGTAGGCCGCGTTTGCCCGCATCCCTGCGAAAAGAAATGCCGCAGGGGGCAGGTTGATGAGCCTATTTCCATCAGGCACCTTAAGAGATATGCTTCGGATTTCGCTTATGAGCATGGCATGTCATATATACCCGAGATCAAAAGTGCAAAGTCCGAAAAGGTCGCCATCATAGGTGCTGGCCCGGCTGGCCTCTCCGCAGCCTGGGACCTTACAATTGAAGGTTACAAGGTAACGATCTTCGAGGCCCTGCCCGTAGCTGGCGGCATGCTTGCAGTGGGTATCCCCGAATACAGGTTGCCAAAGGAAGTTCTGAATAAAGAAATTGAAAATATCAAGAAACTGGGCATCGATATTAAATTGAACAGCCCGGTCAAAGATATAGATGCCCTCTTCAAGGAGGGATACAAAGCGGTATTCGTAGCCATCGGCGCCCATAAAGGCGATAAGATGGGCATTCAGGGTGAGGAACTCGAGGGTGTTTACGATGCAATCGACTTCCTCAGGAACATAAACCTCGGGAAGGATATCAAGGTCGGCAAGAAAGTAGCCGTGGTAGGGGGCGGCAATTCTGCCATTGACGCTGCCCGGGTTGCCCTGCGCAAGGGTGCCGGGGAAGTGCACATTGTGTACCGCAGGGAAAAAGCAGACATGCCTGCTGAGGAAGAAGAAATTACTGCTGCCGAAGAAGAAGGCATTAAACTCCACGTACTTACTGCCCCGGTTAAAGTCATCGACAAAGGCGGCAAAGTTGCCGGCATCGAGTGCACTAAAATGGCGCTCGGTGACTTCGATAAGAGCGGCAGGCGCTTACCTAAACCCATCCAGGGTTCCGAATACACCATCGAAGTTGACATGCTTATAGAGGCCATCGGCCAGAGGCCGGACACCGCGGCGATCAAACTGGGCAGCGCCAAGGTAAGCAAAGGCGGCACGCTGGTAGCCGACAAGAGGACACTGGCAACCGAACAAAAGGGCGTGTTCGTCGGCGGCGATGCATACACAGGTCCCTGGACGGTAATTGAGGCAATAGCATCCGGCCAGAGAGCTGCCTCATCGATCAAGAGATTCCTCACCGGTAAGGAGCTTGCCCCAAGGGTTGACCGCGAAGATGCTGAATCCTTCACATACTCCAACGTACCTCCAACCGACGAGGAGACCGGCGAAAGGGCCAGGGTTGGCAACGCTGAAATACGCCTGGAAGACAGGAGGACTTCTTTCAAAGAGGTGGCCGTCAACTACACTGCAAAGGAAGCCAAAGAAGAATGCAGCAGATGCCTGAGATGCGATATTGGAATAGGAGAATAGGCAAATGAGCGAAATCACTTTAACGATTAATGGCAAACAGGTCAAAGGCAAACAGGGCGACACTGTTCTCGATGTCTGCCTGGCCAATGGCATTGATCTACCCACGCTATGCCATTACAAGGGTTTGACTGATGTAGGTGCTTGCAGGCTATGCCTTGTTGAAATCGAGAAAGAAAGACGTCCTATTCCAGCATGTACTTACCCGGCTCGCGATGGAATCGTAGTTGTGACGAATAACGAAAAGCTGGAAAAGTACCGCCGCCTCATTCTGGAACTCCTATTTACAGAGCGCAATCACCTCTGCGCCTACTGCGTGGCCAGCGGAGATTGCGAACTGCAGAACCTTGCATACAGGTACCAGATGGACAATGCAAGGTACCAGTACTCCTGGCCAAACCAGATCGTAGACTCATCCCATTCCTTTATAGTAATGGACCACAACCGCTGCGTGCTGTGCGGGAGATGCATCAGGACATGTGACGAGATCGCGGGTGCCCATGCACTCGATTTCGGCAAGCGCGGCTGGAAGACAAATATCTACGCCGATATCAATCAACCACTCGGCGAATCATCATGCATTTCATGCGGGGGCTGCTTCCAGGCATGTCCTACGGGCGCTATATTCTCCAAATCGAGCGCCTACAAGGGCAGGCCCGAGGAATGCAACGTAATCGAATCCTCCTGCGCTATCTGCGGCGTCGGCTGTGAAATTAAGGGTCTCGTCAAGGCCAACAGGCTGGTCAGAATTGACAGCCCTGATATGGGCAAACCACGCGGTTTACTCTGTGAAATGGGCCGTTTTAAACCGCTTTATAAAGAGGCGGAGAGGGTCATGACCCCATTGAAACGCAATACCAAAGGCCAATTGGTTAGCTGTTCTTATGAAGAGGCTTTTGAGGCTATTGCCAGGAAGCTTGGTAATATAGAAAATGTAGCTGGTTTAGCCTCCGGCAAAGCCAGCACAGAAGCACTCAAGGCATTTTCTGACCTTATGAGCAAAACTCTGGGCAGCAAAATGGTCGATACCCTCGATGGAGATGAATACAGGACCATATCTCAGGGCATAGCCAAGTTTGACGCCAAAGCCGGCCTGGATATGGAAGCAAAACTCGAGGACATACTCACAGCTGATAGTATCCTGGTAATCGGCGCTAATCCCCTTAAGACCCACCCCGTAATAGGGTCTTACATCATGCGTGCAGTCTCTAAGAATAAGGCACAACTGATCGTCCTGGACCCGTTGCGCAATCCCTTCACCTTCCGCGCATCAGCATGGCTGAAGCCTCCCGAGGGCAAAGAAGAGCTTGCAATTAAAGCTCTGGGGAACGCCATCCTGGATCATGGTTTACCCAAAACAGCCGGTGACAAAAGCAAGTTCTCGGTCGAGTTTAAAGAAGTCGAAGCCAAGCAAGCCAGCAAAGACCTCGACATTGACGTTCATGACATCTATAAAGCGGCAGAGGTTTTGGCAGAAGCTAAAAACAGCATTATCATATATGGTAGTGGCATACTACAGTACAGGGACGCTGGCCTCGTAGCAACAATCCTGAACCTGGCTGCTCTGGTTAGCAGTAAGCCCAAGGTCATTTCTCTGAAACGATATGGCAATAGCCGAGGCGCCTGGGAAATCGGGCTCGGTAATGCCAAGCGTTCTATTGCCGCGGAATTGACTAAAGGCAAAATTAAAGGATTGTATTTACTGCTTGCCGATGATCTGGCAGAATCTCAGGCGCTTGTCGATAGTTTGAAGGGAGTCGAATTTACTGTCATCCAGGCAAGTTACCTCTCACCTGTTACTGCCAAAGCGTATGTAGTGCTTCCTTCACCGCTATGGACTGAGTCAAAAGGCAACTATACTACCCTGGATGGTAT
>CAYLRS010000098.1:0-6067 GCA_964385895.1 uncultured Dehalococcoidales bacterium | reverse complement strand
CATCGAGGCAAGGAGCATCTCGCGCTTCCTATCCTTTGCCATCAAGCAGGGGAAGGCAACCGTGGGATAGCCCAGCGGCCGGAAGCTCTGCTTGAGCGCAGCACGCCGGATGAGGGTCTGGTCGCGGATGGCAGATTGCAGATCCATTGAACCTGGATCTAAAAAGACATCTTCAATACCGGCCTCTTTAAGCCTGTTAGTTATCGGCACCAGACCATTGATATTATCAGCCTTTGCTGTAACCGGTGACGGTTTTACTTTAACGGCGGGAATGATTTTTTCAACATTTGCCAGGGTAACCGGGTAAAGCAGCGGCTTCCTCTCAGCACAGGTAGAGTGGGCCGACAGCAGGGTGTCGATATTTTCCGACATCAGTAGCAACGGGCAGTCTGTGGCGGCAAGGATCCTCTTTACCAGGGCCTCGTATCTAGCAGGATCACCCGATTTATGTCGAAGAGCGAAAATATCTGCCCTCAGTGTCTTACCCACCCAGCTGAATTGCAGCTCTTTGAACTTCCTGATCTTACCTTCAATCTCCGCTTCCGGTTCGTCGTCGGAAATCAACACCGCAATTCCGGGCTGGTGTACAAAGGTCTTCTCGTGCCGGTAAAGTACCTGCTCATCTCCAGCCGTGATGGCGTTCGCACCCGTGCCCATTGTGACCGGCCTGATAGGCGGGGATAGCGCGTCCTCGAGTTCTGCCGTAACTTCGGGTGAGATATACGGGCATTTACCAAGCGTTATACCGCCTGATGCCAGCTTCATGGCGAAGGCAAAGCAGGTGGGCAGACCGCATTCCTTGCAGTTCTTCTTGCCGCCTTCAGGCAGCTTCTTGACTATGTCCGTGCCTTTGATCGCCACCTGTGTTACTCCTTTTTAAAACTTGCCTTCGATAGCTTCCTTCATCATCCTGCAGTTGTAGGGGTGGCGCAGAACAAGGATATTTGCCCCTGCCAGCAGCAGGCTCATCGCAGTGATCCCTTCCCAGAGGATGCCCTGCTCCCCGTTTGCTTTTGCATGGTGCGTCTTCCAGCACTCACCACCGAGGTCTGCAATAATAGGTATCTGCATAGCCATGTCGCCGTGGACGACCCCTATCTGCTTGGTGCGCTCCATGATGGTGAAGCTGTACTCCATGCCGTAGCCCAGAGCCGAGCTTAGCGGGTCTATCACAATTCTCTGCGGCGGGAGCTGTTTGAGTAATTTAACGTTAAGCTCTTTCTCGAGGTTGATGTCTATGGGTGTCTGGGCGATAATGCAGTGGCCGTTTTCCGAGACGGCTCTGGCAATAGCTTCGTAATTTTCCTTAACGGCAGGGCCGATCAACAGGTTCTCCCCCTTACAGGCCTCCGCCACCTTCGTGAGCACCTCAATATCTTTTTTCTCATCGCCGCAGCCATATACAATAAGCGGCGCATCTACTTTAGAGACCATTTCTTTCACCAGGGCAGCGGCCTCCTCCGCAGGCTTGTTGGCCCCCTGGGGATCGGTGCTTTCCATATGCAGGCAGATGAGGTCAGCACCCAGTTCCATGCATCTCCTGGCCCATTTTATAGGGTCGGACACCACGTCTTTGAATGGCTCAACTACCCAGCCAGCCCAGCCCGCGGCCGAGTTATCATCCACTTCAAGCGCAATTACAGTCCTGTTCACTGCTGCGCCCTCGAAATAATGTAGCGGCAATATATTCTCGCCGCCGATTTTGACCGCTTTTGTGCCCCTGCCGATAGTGACTTCTTTGATTCTGCCGGTGTAAGTCTCAAGTGGTGCTTTATATTGCATCAACTTTTCCTCAACTAAGATTCCATCCAGGCATGAGAATACAACGACTCGCCGAGGAGCACCCTGGCTGTCTTGACATAATTGCATTCCCTCTCAGATAAAGCTGCCATGTCGATGTGCGCTCCATCCATTACTTTGTGGATCAGCTCCCTGACTTCAGGCAGGCCGCCCCTGTTAAGCTCCATCAACTCGGGGTCAAGTACATCGACAATGGCTGAGTAAAGCCCGTACTTCTCCATCATGATCATGTAAGTGCGGTTAAGTACACCGCGGAGCGGAGTGGGGGCCCCGTTGGACAAATTGGATAAACCGATCAATGACTTCACGCCGGGCAACAGGTCGGGCAGTATCTTGATGAATTCCAGGGCCTCACGTACCTGCTTCTGGTCAGCGCTGACAGGGAGGATGATGGGGTCCACCCAGATATCCTCGGTTTTTATGCCCAGCCCGCCGGCGTAGGCGATGGTATCCATGATGCTTTCGACGCGCGAATCGACATCCGGCGGGCATCCCTGGTCGGTCAACACCGAGATAATAACACTTGTATTGTACTTCACGGCTAAGGGCATCATATAAGCTTTGCTATCCGCCTTGCCCGAAGCCGAATTTAAAATCGGTCTTTTCTGGCATATTTTAAACCCCGCTTCCATAGCAACATGATTCATGGTGTCCAGCGATATAGGCAGGTCAGTAACTTCCTGTACAGTCTCCACCAGCCATTCACCAGCCTGTTCCGGGTCTTTCCGTGCTGGGCCTAAATTGAGGTCGAGGTAATCAGCGCCTGCTTCCGTCTGTGCTTTAGCCAGCGACTGTATGGGGCCGGCATCCCTGTTCCTTATTGCCTCGCCTATGACCTTGGAGATGATATGGATATTTTCGCCGATTAAAATCATTATATGCTGGAAAACGGTTAATTTTCGGGCAATTCTATCATTTATTTAATGCAACGGGCAAGGAAAACACGGGGGATGTCCCGCATCAAAAATGCCGTATAATTGGCTTATGAAAGAGAGAGAGAGGATCACCATCTACTGCGACGGCGCCTGCTCGGGGAACCAGTTCCGGGATAACGCGGGTGGCTGGGGCGCGATTTTAAAATACGGGGACAATGTAAAAGAAATCTATGGCAGCGAGTTAAATACCAGCAACCAGCGGATGGAGCTTACCGCCTGCATCAGGTCATTGGAGCAGCTAAAGTCACTTAAATACGAGGTGGAAGTTTACACCGACAGCGCTTACCTGGTTAACGCCATACATAAGAAATGGTACCTTACCTGGCAGAAAAACGGCTGGCGGAACTCACATAAACAACCCGTGGAAAACCGCGATCTCTGGGAGAGGCTGCTGAAACTGATCTCATCACGCAAAGTCGCCTTCATCAAGGTAGAGGGGCACTCGGGCGATGAATTGAACGAGCGGGCCGACAGCCTGGCAAGGAAGGGGATAGAGGAAACAAGGAAGGCAACTACCTGATGCATTTTGAGTAGAAATATGATATACTAAAAAACGAAATTGCAATTCATAGTATTTTTCGGTCCAGCTAACACAATATATTGTGATGCGTGTCACTGAGTCCCGCTCTATTTTGGGCATTAAACCGGCAAAATCCATCGGAATTGATAAACCATGACGCCTGAACCAATTAACAATTCCAACCACGGCGAGTACAGCGCGCAGGATATACGCGTTCTTGACGGTCTTGAAGCGGTACGCATGCGGCCCGGCATGTATATAGGCAGTACGGGCAAGGACGGCCTGCACCACCTGGTCTATGAGATCGTTTACAACAGCATCGATGAGGCGATGGCTGGCTTTTGCGACCGCATCCAGGTGACTATCAATACCGACAACTCCGTAACCGTCATAGACAATGGGCGCGGCATACCCGTAGACATCCACCCCGAAAAAGGCGTCTCTGCGCTCGAGGTGGTGATGACGACCCTGCATGCCGGCGGCAAGTTCGGCAGCGGTGCGTACACTGTATCAAGCGGCTTGCACGGCGTAGGCGCCTCCGTTGTCAGTGCCCTATCTTCGTTGCTCAGGGCTGAAGTAAGGCGTGGCGGCAAGATATGGCGCCAGGAATACAAGATCGGTGTGCGCCAGGCTGATGTCAAGTCGGTGGGCAAAACCGATGAGACGGGGACTACTATCACATTCATGGCGGATCCGGAAATATTCGACGAGATCAGTTACGATTTCAGCGCACTTGCTGAGCGGTTGAAGGAACTGGCATTCCTTAACAAGGGCGTAGAAATAAACCTTAAAGACGAGAAGGCGGACGAAGATTCCACCTTCTACTTCGAGGGCGGGATAGCCAGCCTGGTGCGGCGCATCAACAAGAACAGGCAGGTACTGGACAAACCCATCTACATATCGGGCAAAGTCAACAGCACGGCCGTAGAGGTTGCAATACAGTATAACGACGGCTACTCGGAAAACGTCACCGCTTTTGCCAACTGCGTAAACACGAAGGAAGGCGGCAGCCATCTCACCGGCTTCCGTGCTGCACTTACACGGGTCCTGAACGACTATGCCCGGAGGAATAAATTAATCAAGGACAGTGACCCTAACCTCTCGGGTGAGGATGTCCGCGATGGCCTGACTGCTGTCGTCAGCGTGAAGGTCGCCCAGCCCCAGTTCGAGGGCCAGACCAAGGCTAAGTTGGGCAACCCGGAGGTAAAGGGCCACGTGGAATCCGTGACCGGTGACGGCCTCACAGAATACCTCGAAAAGCATCCGGATGAAGGCAAGTCTATCATTGATAAGTGCCTGCTGGCAGCTAAAGCCAGGGAGGCTGCGCGCAAAGCACGCGACCTCATCCTCAAGAAAAGCAGCCTCGAGTTCGGTACGCTTCCCGGCAAGCTTGCGGACTGCTCCGGCAACAACCCGGAGGAATGCGAACTCTACCTGGTGGAGGGCGATTCCGCCGGCGGTTCAGCCAAGCAGGGGAGGGACCGCCGCTTCCAGGCGATCCTTCCGCTCCGCGGCAAGATCCTCAATGTGGAAAAGGCTTCCAAGGACAAAATCTTCGACCATGAGGAAATACGGGCGCTGATAACGGCACTCGGGACGGGGATAGGCGAAGCGTTTGAGCTGGCCAAGTTGCGCTACCACCAGATAATTATCATGACGGATGCTGATGTGGACGGCGCGCACATAAGGACACTGCTTCTTACATTCTTCTACCGCAACCTGTCAGACCTCATTCAGCAGGGTCACCTGTTCATTGCGCAGCCGCCGCTTTACCGCGTACAGGCAGGAAAACAGCAGCACTGGGTCTATTCTGATGCCGAAAAAGATGCCAAGCTCTCCCAATTGAAGGGCAGCAAGGTTGACGTACAGCGCTACAAGGGCCTTGGCGAGATGAGCCCGGAGCAACTCTGGGAAACGACGATGAACCCGGCAACCAGGACGCTCTTAAAGGTTCAGGTTGACGACGCTATAAAAGCCGATGAAATATTCCATATCCTCATGGGCAGCGAGGTACCACCGAGAAAGTCGTTCATCCAGGCGCATGCGCGCAGTGTAAAGAACCTCGATATTTAAGTCCCTTTAAACATCAGAGGTCATATCGTAATTAACCACCGGGCTGCGCCGGAAGCCCAGGTTTTCCACAGCCTTGCGAAGCTTTTCATTTTTTTCCGGGAATATGGCGCGTACGGTATCTATGCCCTCGTCATGGCATTTATCCAGGATCTCATCGACCAGCCGCCTGCCGACTCCCTGCCCCTGATGCTCTTCAGCAACATCGATGGCATTGATAACACAGAACTCGCTGAAAGGCATCCCCATATACATCAGGCGTGCGAGAACAAACCCTACAACTTTATTGCCAATCTCAGCTACACAGCTAAAGTCGAGCGGGCCACCGGGATCAAGGGCTACCATGTCCTTGTAGGTTATCTGGCTCTTACCTTTACCAATTTTTCTGTCAAGATTTATAACGGCATCGATGTCTGTCCTGGTCATGCGCCGGATCGTGACCCTTTCATTCCCGATCGTGCTCATTGGTCCACCTCCTCAAACAATAATCAAGATCGACGGAACCGCCTTTATATGACTTCACCAGCAGCCTCGTTCACCTCTTCAATTTAGATTTTTCGCTACTTTTTGATACATACAATAAATGTAAATCGCTATTCGGACGCTGTCAATAGTCTACTTCTTTTCTCTATACAGCCCGTGATCGAATATATATTTCTCGACTACCTCCGGGACAAGGTAGCGGATCGATTTGCCTTCCGAAGCGTGTTCCCGTATGGCCGTAGAGCTTATTCCTATGTAT
>CAYLRS010000097.1:0-6077 GCA_964385895.1 uncultured Dehalococcoidales bacterium | reverse complement strand
TTTGCCCAGGTCGATGCCCAGCTTCCTGGCTGCCTCGCGTATGCAGTACATACCGCCCTTGGCGGTGGCATCGCCGCGGCCCTTGGAGCCGCCCAGCGCCAGCGGTTTGCCGGTGATGACGCCGAACTGCGACTTGCCGGCCATGGCCGAGTATTCGTCCATGATCCAGGCCATTATCTGGGGTGTGGTGTAAACGTCGGGAGCGGGCACATCCCTTTCCGGGCCGATGAACTGGTATACAGCACGTGCGTAGGCCCTGCTCAGGCGCTCAAGCTCCCCCTCGGACATCTCCTTGGGGTTGCAGATGATGCCGCCCTTGCCGCCACCGAGTGGCAGGTCCATCAGGGCGCATTTCCAGGTCATCCACGCGGCCAGTGCGCGCACGGTATCAATTGTCTCATCCGGGTGGAAGCGGATACCTCCCTTGGTCGGCCCCTTGGCATCGTTGTACTGGACGCGGAAGCCATGGAAAACCTTGACGGAACCATTGTCCATGCGGACAGGCAGGGACACGTGCAGTTCGCGCATCGGGCTTTTCAGGATATCCGTGACATCCGGGTCCAGCTTCATAATGCGCGCGCATTTATCGATCTGCTTTTGTACGATTTCGAATGGGTTGAGTGTTGACATAATTCCTCCCGTCTTATTATTAGCTCAACTTTATTTACTGACTATTTAGGTAGAGGCTTTACCGGTATGCCCCTGTTTTTGAGGTATTCTTTGGCTTCTTTAATTGATATTTCCTTGAAGTGGAAAATCGATGCAGCGAGAACAGCCGATGCCTTCCCTACAACAACTGCCTCATAGAGATGTTCCAGTTTGCCGGCGCCGCCTGAAGCGGTCACCGGAATGGTAACGGCTTCTGCTACTGCCTTCGTCATCTCCAGGTCATAACCTTCCCTGGTGCCATCGGCATCCTTGCTGGTGAGCAGGATCTCCCCGGCGCCCAGCTTTTCCACTTTCCTTGCCCAGTCAACGATGGATATCCCTGTTGGTTCGTTACCGCTTTTGACCACAACCTCCAGCCGTGGACGGTTCGAGCCCGGCGGGTTCTTCAAGCCGTCGATGGCAACGACAATCCTGTCCTTGCCGAACTCACGTGCTGCGTCCTTGATCAACTCCGGGGTTCTTACTGCTGCCGTATTGATTGAAACCTTGTCCACACCGGAATCGATAAGGGCCTTCATATCCTGGATCGTGGAGATGCCGCCGCCGACGGCGAAGGGTATGGTTACTTTTTCAACGACGCGGCGTACCCAGTCAAGCCTGGTTTTACGGCTCTCGACGGTTGCGAAGATGTCCAGGAAGACAAGCTCATCAGCGCCTTCACGGCAATAGGCTTCGGCTGCTTCTACCGGGTCGCGCGCGTCCTTGATATTCACGAATTTAACGCCCTTGACCACCCTGCCTTCCCTGATATCGAGGCATGGTATAATCTTGATCTCTTTCATTTCAAAATCTCTCAAATTCGGCCAGATTTTTATAATCGATTACCGTGCTCATGGCGTGCGATTCTACTTCGATCCCTGCCTCCTCCACGGCTGCGATGGGGTTAAGTCCGCCGATAAGAACCATACCGACCCTGTTGAGCTCTATCGGTATCTCGCAGACCGGTTCGCTGACGTTCCCTACCAGAATTACGCCGTTCATCCTGGCCTTGGCGAGTTTGGTGATGACCTCGTGCGCCAGAGGGCGGCAAATTGCGGGTATCTCACGGAAGTTAGCCAGTATAGTGCCATTGCCTGTTTTTACAACCTGTGCCACGGATGTCATCTTGGCTTTGATAAATACTTCCGAGGGATCCAGAGAGCAGCCAGCGTAATCTATTAGCTCTACAAAGCGCAGCGGCTTACGGTCAAGTATTTGCAGCAGACCGCCGAATTTTGAATTCATGGGTATGCCGGCCTTGAGCAATGTGCCGTTGATGACTATGCTGCACACCGTGGCTAGCCCCACCTTGCCCTCAGGGATGATCAAATCCCCGAGTTTTTCGTTGCTGCGGGCCGCCATTACGAGATTGCTGACGCAGAGCCTGGCAGTAAAAACAGGTTTCATAATGCGCAGGGCTTTCTGGAAATCCTGCTTGCTAATATATGAAACGTTGACCGGGATGAGGCCCGCCCGCCGGTCCAGGTCAAAAGTGGTGCGGAAGGACAGCAGCTCAATGCGTGAAATCGCAAATCCTACCTTATCCTTAACTAATCCCTGCTTGAGCTCCTTGAGGCCCATCTCGGTTATCTCCCGCCCGTCACGCCTGCCGGCAAGCCGCGTCAGCCCCTGTTCATCCATGAGCTTAAGGTGGTACCTGACTGCTCTCTCCCCCAGTTCCACTCCCAGGTCCTTGAGCTTGCGCGCAATGACAATGGAGCCCAGCGGCTCGGTGGAACCGGCCAGCACCCTGAGGATGGAAAAGGTCTTTCTTTCTACGTCCTGCGTTTCAAAAGCCATTTTATTATGGATTACGGAAACCGATTGCCGAATAATATCAGAAAAAGGCAAGAACGTCAATATCACACGTGTTTTCCGTCTTTTATGAGCGAAATACCAGGTGCTGCAATAGATGTAACCTGGAGTTATGAATTGCCTTATTTACGCACGCCGGAATAAGTGATCGTTCCCTGGTAATTAATATTCTCCGTACCTTTCTGGCTGTTATATGTGCCTGAAGCGCTGTAAGTGATGGTCGCGCTGATTTTATCCTGGGATACGAGGGATACGTTTACCTTATCAGTGTAATTAATTGAGATATTTTGAATATTCCCGGCTATTGTAGAAACGAATGCCAGCACGCCTGGAAGCTTATCGATCTTGATACTTCCTCCCCCGCTGAAAACGCAGGAGCGTTTATCGCTGCTTTCGGTAACTGTGGGCGAATTTACGTTAACATTTAAACCCATAGGGTTGAACCAGGTAGACCTGCCGTAATCAAGTTTCAAATGCCCGAGTGTGCTGGAGATTTTCCAGGTAGCCTTCTTGGGGAAGACCTGGTCGATAACAAAACTGGGCACTGCCGATGGAAATTCCGGCTCAATGCTGACCCGGGTCATATCCCAGTTGCCGGTTAAAGGTTCCGTGCTGCTGATGCCTGCGCTACTGTCAGAACCGCCCGGGCTGCGCTTGAGGGAAATGCAACTAACCGAAGTATATATAAGTGCTACTAAGGAGATACAGACTATTATTAAGAATTTTTTCACCACATCACCTCTGTTTTATTGTATGGTAACCCTATAAAAATAAAAGCACAGACATTTATTATATCCCTGAGAATCAATGTCCGCATCTATAGTGATAAAGCTTCAATATAATATCAAAATTATGATGTTAATGCTCGGTAGAAGTATAATACTGAAACAGTTTCGGCAAGGATTTTCCATGATAGAAGAAATACTAACAGACCTGTACCGCATTGAGCTTCCACTACCCAGAAACCCGTTAAAATCTATAAATTGCTACGTGATCATAGGTCGGCACAGGAATCTGATAATCGACACCGGTATGAACCGGGAGGAATGCAAAGCCGTACTGTTTCCCAGCATTGAGAAGCTGGGCATCGACTTGAATAAGACAGATCTTTTCGTGACGCATCTTCACGCGGATCACTTCGGTCTGACCGGTGACCTTGCCAGTGACAGCTCAAAATGCTATTTCAGTCGGGCGGAGACCAAGATTGTGAAGGGAGAGCGGCACTGGGCAGACCTGCTCGATTTTTTCCTCGCCAACGGGTTCCCCGAGGAGGAACTGAGGAAGTCGATGGCGAATCACCCCGGCTACCTTTACAGCCCGAGGCGGCTGGTCGATATAACCGCAGTCGACGACGGGCAGATCCTTGAGGTAGACGGGTTTCGATTAAAATGTATAGAAACACCAGGGCATTCACCGGGTCACATGTGCCTGTACGATATCAACAAAAAAATACTATTTTCAGGTGATCATATACTCTTTGATATTACGCCGAACATTTCCTACTGGCCTGAGATGGGTGACTCACTGAGGGAATACCTGACGAGCCTTGAAAAAGTCAGCAAACTGGACGTCAGCCTGGTACTGCCGGGGCACAGGAGATCATGGCATAATCACCAGGAGAGGATCAAGGAATTAAAGAAGCACCATCGTGTGAGGTTGGATGAGGCCGTTGCAGCTTTAAAGCAGGGTGATAAGACAGCATATGAGGTGGCCCCGCAAATTACGTGGAAGATCGAGTACACGGACTGGGACAAGTTCCCTATTGTCCAGAAGTGGTTTGCGGTCGGCGAGACGATTGCACATTTGCACTATCTGGTAAATGACGGGGTAGTGAAAAAAAATGCGGCTGACGGGAAAATAGTATTCTCGTTGACAAAAACCGGGTGATACACTGCCGTGTCTATTTCTAGGGGCTATTATGCCGAAAAATATTTGAATGGAGATATAGGATAAACCATTGAAGATGCGGACTAGGACAGGCGAGAGCGAATTAACACCGATTATCATAATAATAATCCTGAACTTCCTGGTTTACCTGGCGATCAATATTGGGCAATTCGCGGATATAAACTTGCTACCCTATCTGGGGCTTTCGAGAGCTACTTTCTTCCAGGAGCCCTGGACCATTATTACTTCGATGTTTACTCATAGGGACTTCTGGCACCTGCTGGCTAACATGCTCACACTTTACTTCTTTGGCAGTTTTCTTAACCGTATCACCGGGTTGAGATATTTTTTACTTACGTATTTTATCGGCGGTATTTTCTCGGGACTGGTCATATTGTTGCTTTCATCTCCATATTCTATAACCATAGGTGCGTCGGGAGCGATCTTTGCCCTGGGTGGCGCACTGGCCATACTGACACCGAGACTAAAGGTCTTTGTCTTCCCGATCCCTGTACCGATGCCTCTGTGGGTGGCAATCGTAATCGGCTTTCTGATACTAACACTAATGCCGGGAGTGTCGTGGCAGGGGCACCTTGGAGGTTTACTTTTTGGCCTGCTGGCCGGTTGGTACCTGCGCAATAATCTGCGTCCCGTTATCTAGAAAAGAAATTATCTTTGATCCCCTCCAAATTAACAGTAATGTTACTACTGCCACGCCGTAGTCAGCTTCCCATCCTGGGATTGCCAGTAGGGAAGCCAGGCCAGGGCAACGAAGCGCACCAGGATATCTTTCTTGGCCGGTCGTATGGATATTTTTTGCAGCTCTTCTGTCGCCGGGTCTGTCTTGCCGCTTAACCGGTCGGTTTCAGTCTTGAACTCGGTTTCAAGCTCCTGCAGTCTCTGCTGGTAGGTCTGGACGGTTTCCTTCGCACGGTCGACATCCTCTTTCTCTTTCATAATGCGGCCGGCGCCGCGCGCTGCCGTGGTCGCCCTGCCGATGGTGCCGGTGCTGGCTATTTTCCTGCCGACGAATGCGCCGAGGAGGGTGGCCCCAACCGATATCACGGTCTGCATCTGCTGCTGCTTTTGCTGCTCTGCCTCGCGGTCAACGGCTTGCTGTGCTTTGCGGACCTGCTCCTCCAGCGAAGTCATTTTGGTAGCATATTTCTGTCTTAATTTATTCATCATATCGTCGCGCTGCTCACGGACGCTCTGCTGCAGCCTTATGCGAAAGTCGCGCTCCGACTCCCCTGGTTTGGAGAATTGCTTGTACATGGGGCTTTTGAGCAATTCGTACTTCCTGCTGCCGTAGAGCCAGGTTGCCAGTTGCCCCTTCCAGGTATCATAGCTGCGCGCCTTGCTCCCCAGCGCGGGAAGCTGGTTGAACTGGGTCGGGTCACGAGGGGATTTTTCCAGGTCTGAAACGGCAAAATCAGCATCTCTGGCATTATCCCAGTTCACGGGAACGACCTCTTCGGTAATATCCGTGAAAACCGTCGTTTCTTCCGTCGAATCAATCCCTGTTTTTACATCCGAAAAGTGAACCTGGGCCGATCCCAGTGCTACCGGCTTATAAAGTAGTGTATTGCCGCCTGTCGGGCTGCCTCTTACAGGCACGAAAAATTGCTGCACATCGGGGGGGAGAACCGGGCGACCTGATTTGGCGGTAGCAGACGGCGTTGCCTGTGCTGGCCGGGTTGCTGCCGGAACTGTGAATGCAGCCGCTG
>CAYLRS010000096.1:0-6079 GCA_964385895.1 uncultured Dehalococcoidales bacterium | reverse complement strand
GCCGACCGCCATAAACCGTACGCCATCCACAGCCGATACGAATCCCGGCGGGATATCGTCCATCGAGAACCGCTCCCGTTCTGAGAACAGCCCGTCGTCGTTGAATAGATCGCTGAGCGGCTTCGCCTCGCCTTTTATGCCCAGCATCCTGCCCAGGCCGGGATTGGACTCATCAGCGTCGATGACTATCACCCTGCGCCCGGCCTCTTTGAATGCCAGAGTAAGCAGTGCGACTGCGGTCGTCTTTCCCGACCCTCCCTTGCCGCAAACGGCGACCTTGCTCACGACGGATGTGCGGGGGGCGTGCGCTTTCAGGTATTCCCTAATCTTCCTGGAGGCTTCCACCCTCTCTTCGTGCGTTTTGGCGTAACAGAGCCCGCAGTCGATGCAGGCATCGTCGTCATAATACGGCGCCCCCAGGGGGCAATGGAAAAGTCCCATCTCAAATGTCCCTATCCGACAGGCAGTCCCGGGCCGATAAAAGTTAGTAGATGCTCAGCGCCTCCGGCACATGCTCAAGCGGACGCACCAGCTTCATGGTCCTGGCGCCTGACTTGCAGGTGATGACGCAGCTCCCGCAGCCACGGCATATCTCGGGGTCGGAGAAGGCTTTCTCGCCCTCGATCCCGTCATATTTCTTCATGGAAGTGGCCTGGAACTGGCACCTTTCCACGCAAACCTTACAGCCTTTGCACTTCTTGGGGTCGACCTCGCAGACGAAGCGGCTCTTCTGCGCGAACTTTATGGCGAGGCAGCAGCAGTAGTGGCAGTTGCAGAGAAGCTGGGTCACATCGCGCTGGTTGACGGTGAGATGCACCGTGGGAAGCTTATCGTATTTCTCGATGATCGATATGGCTTCATCGGCGGATATCTTCCTGCCGGTCTTCCTGTCCAGGTTGTACTGCGCCGTGCGGTCCAGCGTTATGCAGGACTCGTCCGGGATGCCGCACCAGCGGTCGGTGTGCGATGCCTTGCAGCCGCAGCGCATGAGGGCTATCAGGTCACGCGACTTCAATATGGCCCGGGCGTCCTCAAAGGCCTGGACTCCCGGCACGTCCTTGACGGAAGGCCATCGGGGAACTACCCTGACCTCGCTGGTGTGGTCGGAGCGCAGGTCTTTGGGCGCAGGCTTGTTCATGGGGCCTTCGATAAAACCCCACAGGTCATAATAAATCCGGCCCAGGCTTTCATTATAGGCGGGATTGCCCAGGGCGGCGTCGTGCAACTGAAGGAACGTGCGCGCCATGTTCGGACCTTTCCTGGTGGGGAAAACCAGGCCCTTCTCAAAAAGCTCCCGGATATGCTTCGTCACCACGGCCTTGTCCATGCCCAATTTGGCGGCAAAGGCGTCCGAAACCTCGAACGTTTTGCCGGACCCGGCGGTCAGGTCGGCATCGGGCAGCGCCGCCACGATCTTTGCCTGCTCGGCGTTGGCAAGGCGGGCCATGATGCGCGGCATGATCTCCTTGTCTCCAGGGAAAATCTTATCGGCCAGCTCGAAATAGATGGGTTCGATAGGGAACTTGTTCTCTTCAATACGCGCCTTTAGCTTCGCATATACTTCAAAAGGGTCTGCCTGTTTTGTCATCTGCGGTCTCCTTTGTTCTGAGGGATTATTTGAAACGGGCCATGTATATTGTACAGCAAAAATCGTTGCTACTGTCTGCGCCGGTACGGGTGTTCTCACTGACCGAAAATCCAGGCAAAAATGGAGGCATCAAACCCTGTTTTACCTGTTGACAATATAGGACCGGTGATGTTAAATACCATAAAAAGCTCTAACATGACCACGAGGAGGTTTTATGGAAAAGAAAGTTCACGATTTCGATTTTCTTATCAAGGGTGGCCCTTATTCCCACATGCTAGAAGCCAACGGCTTCCTTTTTGTATCGGGCATGACGCCGATTGACATCGAGAAGGGGATCATGATCACGGACGATGTCAAGAAAGGAACAGAGCTTGCCCTGAACAACATCAAAAGGGCACTTGCACATGTTGGCAGCGGCATGGATAAGATTGTCAAAGCCACAGTCTATCTCCGTGACATGGCCGACTTCAACGCCATGAATGAAGTTTACAAAACTTTCTTCCCGGTAAATCCACCGGCGCGCACATGCGTTGCCGTAAAGGAGATCCCGGGCAGTGCTCCCGTGGAGATCGAGGTAATCGCAATAAAATAGCGCATTTTTTAAGGGAGGTAGCCATGGTTGAGCTGGCAGACATCAAAGCGGCGAGGGGAACCATCGCTGATTTTGTCCACAGGACGCCTCTTCTCTCTTCGCAATCCATAAATACAGCCACAGGCAAGAAGCTCTGGTTCAAGGCCGAGTGCTTCCAAAAAACCGGTTCATTCAAGGCGCGCGGCGCCAGCAATAAAATCAAGGCATTGGCTGCGCAAAATGTGAAAGGGGTCATCACCATATCGTCAGGAAACCACGGGCAAGCCACTGCCTACGCGGCCGGCAGGCTGGGCATAAAGGCTGTGATCATGGTCCCCGACGGCACACCGCAGCCCAAGATAGATGCTGCAAGATCGTATGGTGCGGAGGTAATCGTGGGCGGCGACCTTAATAACGTTGAACCCCTGATTGAAAAGGCTTTTGCCCTGGCCGCTGAGAGAAACCTGGAACCGATACATCCATTTGAGGACACCCTTATAATCGCCGGGCAGGGTACCATAGGCCTTGAGATACTCGAAGATCTCCCCGATGTTGATATCGTAACAATACCCGTCGGCGGCGGTGGCCTGCTCGCTGGAATCGCCGTCGCACTCAAGCAATCCCGCCCATCCATTAAGGTCTATGGGATCGGACCGGTCAAGGCCTCCAGCATGGACATCAGCTTTCACGGCAAAAAGATGGAGACATTGCACGATATGCCGGAGACCATAGCCGACGGTATCCGCACACCGCTTGTGAGCCAGATGACGCTGGAGCATGCATTAAAATACGTCGATGATATCATCACCGTGACCGACGATGAGATCGCAGCAGCCATGAAACTGGTCTGGAGCAGGCTCAAAATTGTGGTGGAACCTTCCGGCGTTGCCTCGTTCGCAGCAATTAATGCCGGCAAAGTCCCCGTGCCAGGCAATTTAAAAGCCGCCTGCGTACTCAGCGGTGGCAACGTGGACTTCAAAAAGGTGGCTAAGTTATTTGCATCCTGACAACGGATATAAATCAAAACCACAAATAATATTTTGAGGAGGTGAAGATTGTCCAAAGCTGAAAATTCCAGTGGCACTCAGCCCGGCGAGGTAAAGCTTGGCCGGTCAATGGGTTTGACCGGAGGCATAGCGTTGGTCGTCGGC
This sequence comes from uncultured Dehalococcoidales bacterium, assembly GCA_964385895.1. Classification (GTDB taxonomy): domain Bacteria; phylum Chloroflexota; class Dehalococcoidia; order GIF9; family UBA5629; genus CAYLRS01. The sequence continues at coordinate 2,769 of CAYLRS010000096.1, read as the reverse complement.
GGCATCATCGGCATGGGCATATATGCCCTGATAGCCGGCATAGGTGCACGATCTGGCTCCGCACTATGGCTGGCATTCACACTCGGGATTATTATCTCGGTAATCGGTGTCATTCCTCTCATCCAGATAGCCAGCACCATTCCCCGCGCCGGAGCTGGATACCTGTTTACCAGCCGGCTAACCAATCCGTTCTGGGGAAGCCTGGCTTCTTACTGGGCAGTTGTAGGCGGCGCCTGCTCAATCTGCTTTGTCAGCATCGGCCTGTCCGGGTACGTTGCAGCTTATCTACCTCCATGGGGCATTGATAAACAGCTGGAAATTGGAATTCTATCGCTGATAATACCTGCCATATTTTTTCTTCTGTACCTTTTCCGCCTGAGACTGGCGAACTGGCTGCAGATAATAATGGTGGTACAGTTGATCCTTGCGCTTGGTTTATATGCTATAGCCGGTTCATTCCAGCCTCAGCATCCGCTGCAATTCTCCGTCAACTTGCCCCAGGGTACCGGCGGGCTTATTATGGCCATGATCCTGTGTTACAGTACCTGCATGGGATTTCAGGTTATCGCCGAGATGGGGGAGGAAATAAAGAGTCCCAGGAAAAACATCCCTCTTTCACTTGTTATCGGTGGTCTGATCGTCCTCGGTATCTACATCCTGGTCGGCACGGTTTTTATCAGTTCGGTACCATATAATTTCGATGCCATTAAAGCGATGAAGGCGCCGCTTATGGACACAGCAGCGCAATTCCTGCCTCCCGGATTAGTAGCCTTTGTCAGCCTGGGTGCGCTTACAGCCGCGTTAACTTCTCTCAACGCCGGCGCTATCGCACTGCCGCGTGAACTCCTGGCCCAGGCCCGCGACGAATTGATCCCCGCCGGCATCGGAAAGGTCAGCAGACGCACACTGACGCCTATCCGTGCAGTCGGCATTTTCTTCCTGCTGGTACTGATTCTATTGCTTCTCCAGTTTGTAGGCTTCGATATCGATTTCTACGCTGTCATGGCTGCCGTGGGCATACTTCTTATGACCGTTGTTGTGGCAATTGCAGCAGTCAGGCTACCCAATAAATACCCTGAACAGTACAAGGTCGCCTATTTCAAGATATCGAAACCCTGGCTTATAGTTATTGCTGTAGTTGCAGTGGTAACCAGCCTGGCCTTTGTAGCCCTGGCGCTTCTGGATTACAAGAACACAGGTATGGTTGTAGGTATTTTCGGTGGTCTCACCCTTCTCATCATAATCTATTATTTCGTGCGGGTTAGCTGGCTGAAGAAAAAGGGCGTCAACTGGAAGGAAAGGACCAGCAAGATCACGGGTTTCGGTGAATAGGCACTAAGAAGCCAGAGCCTTGTACTGGAAACTGGTAAAGGATTAGTTGCGAATTATGCAGGGCATCAGGCCATTATAAGCCGGCCTGGTGCCCTGCCAGTTCCATACCTTTTTTCAACGCTTTCGTGTTAACTACAACGTCTTTAGGGAACATCTGCTTGATCACTTTCTCAATCGAGCTTTCCTCTATAGGCAATAAGGCTGACTGCACAAGCGCCCCGATAAGGATCATGTTGGCAAGTATCGGGTTCCCCATATTCTGCGCTTCCTCAGTGGCAGCGACCACATAGGTCTTTGCCGAGAGGTCCTTGATCCAGGAAAGCAATTGTTCCATGTCGGGATATCCACCGCCTCCACCCGTGATATCAATGGCATGAATTGGCCTGGGATTCACTATGGTTATGACCCGTGAGTTGCCGAATTGCTTGAGCATGCGCAGTGTCTCTACCGGTTCCATGCCGAGTATTATGTCAGCCTGCCCCTCGGGTATCAACGGGCTGTACTGCTTCCTGGCAGAGATCTTCACATGGCTCATCACTGATCCGCCCCTCTGGGAAGCGCCGTAGGTTTCCCCCACGGTAATAAAATATCCTTCGCTGACCAGCGCATTGCCCACCACCAGTGAAACCATTACATTACCCTGGCCGCCGACGCCGGAAACAATAAGGTTAATCGGATCTTTAGATAGCTGCTTCATACCAGTACTGCCTCCTTTATGATGGCTTCCTCAGGGCAAATGTCGGCGCACACGCCGCACTCATTGCAGATGACCTCGTCGATCCTGGTCTTGCCGATGGCGGGGTCCCATACCAGCGCGGGACAGCGGAATATCCTGGTGCATAACCTGTTACAGCCGCAATCCTCTCCCAGGCATTTATCCTGTATAACCTTCATCTTATAAGGGTGCTTCTCTTTCCTGCCGCGCACAAGCTCACACGGCCGCCGCATTATGGCAACCCTCGCGCCGCTCTTCTGTTCCAGAAGATCCAACAAGGTCTCTGTAGTCTTCTTCAAATCGAACGGGTCGCAGACATCCACCCTGGCGCCGATGGCCTTGCATATATTTTCCATGCTTATCGGCACCGCCGGCTCGCCCATGGCGGTCAGCTCGGTCCCGGGATGAGGCTGAAAGCCGGTCATGGCCGTGGCGCTGTTGTCAAATATCACCAGCACAAAATTGGCCTTATTATGCACGCCGTTTATCAGCGCCGGCACGATCGAGTGGTAAAAGGTCGAGTCCCCCGCCACCGCTATTACGGGTTGATCGAAGCCGAAGCGCCACAGCTGTCCGAACCCGTTTGCCAGGCCGGTGCCCGCTCCCATGCACTGATGCGTCCTGTTCTGGAAGAAGCCGGCGGGGCCCAGCGCCATGGAATAACAGCCGATGTCACCGGTAACAAAGCCGTCCCTGCCGTCCATGCGCAGGGCATTCTTGAT
>CAYLRS010000095.1:0-6156 GCA_964385895.1 uncultured Dehalococcoidales bacterium | reverse complement strand
ATTTATTTCTACAACTCCATTCACTTCGTTTTTTACTATGGCATCTACTGGGCAGCATTGTATGCAGATTGGGTCCTCGCACTGTGGGCACACAACTGGCGCCATTATGCCCGCTTCCTCCCACTTGGCTATGCTTATCCTTGAACGTGCCGGATTGAATGTGCCTGTCTTTTCCAAAGAGCACGCCATTACACACATTCTACATCCTGTGCATTCATCATAATCAATGAACAATATGCGTTTCACGATTCCTCCTTGCAGATTATCTTAAACTCGTACCTATTATATTCTAGCAGTTGTTTTAAAACAATCCCTCCTTCTAGCCCATTCTGGCAGGCAACCAAAGATCCACTGCCAGAACAAAGAGAATGAAAACTAACACGAGCAATGTTAGGAAGAAAAAGGGGATAGCGGCCAGATAGATATCTCTCATGGTAGCATCACTGACAACACCCTTCAGAGCGAATAGATTGACTCCGAACGGAGGGGACAAAGCACCAGCTTCTTATATGGTCTACCGTTCTACCGGTACCTTGAGAAGAGGCTATGGCTTCCGCCCCATACGTTTTCTTTATTTCATCTATCTTCCGAGCTATTTCATCGAATGCTTGATCCCACTAGATTCTTTGCCATTTTCCCTCTCCTCTGCCTCCAGCTCTTTTCAAGGGGTAAAGCAGCCTTTTCTTTATGGTAAACCCACTCTGGAGCTGCTTTACATCTTTCACACGGGCCTCTCGGGCTTCGCGGACGCTTTTCAATCCTGATCAAATGACCGCCACTTGTTACAGCTATTACTCTATAGTTCATACAACAACCGTAACAAATGACACTTTTCTCTACTTCATTCATTTCCGCGTCCTTATTGCCGAATACCAAATAACTTCACGGCATTATCGCCCAGAAGGGCGTTGATCTCGCCAGGTTTGAACTCAATACCCATAGTTTTAATCACATCGGGGGGTTGCCTGATTGCCTTTATCCAGTTGATTGCGTTAACACGTCTTATCAATCGGCATGCCGGCCAATCGCTGCCGAACAACACCTTATGCACACCAACCGAGTCCATCAACGTCCTTAACTGGTAGTAGAATCCCCAAACTGGCCTTGAAAGGCACTTTACTTGCCAATACGCTATATCCAAATATACATTTGGTCTGACCGCCGCAACGGCTGCGGCTTCCTCCCACCAGCACATGCCAGCATGTGCCATTATTATTGTTAACTGAGGAAAGTCATTAGCAACTTCTTCGACATAAATAGGGAGAGCAAATTTACCGTGATGGGGGAAAGCCTCCGGGCCAGTATGAATCGTAACCGGCACATTCAATTCTAGGCACTTTTCATATACAGGATACACATAATTCTCGTTAGGATAGAACTCGCCAATGCAAGGGTGTAATTTGAGTCACTTCATGTCCCACTCTCTTATGGCTCTTTCAACAAACTCGGCTGCGTTTGGTCGCCTCGGGTTTATGCATGCCCAGGCAATTAGTCGACTAGGGTGTCTGTCTACAGCTTTGGCAAAAATTTCGTGCTGTTCCTCCAATGAGACTGTTTCACCTGTACCAGCGTGAAGGCCAAAATCAAGCGGGAATATTATAGACTTGTCAATTCCCGCCTCGTCCATGTCGGCAACCAAGAGATCTCCTGACAAGTCCATTTGCCCGTTCTTTATTGCCTCCCTAACGCTGTCTTCATCAGAACCAGACGCTGCTACTCCCGTCTTAACTAGAGTCTCAAACCACGACTCGCATGGTACCGTAGGGCCCCATAAATGACAGTGCGCATCAATTATCATATTTATTCAGCCTCCTATTTGTTAATTCAACTAACCATCTTTAGATCCTCTCACACACGCAATCTTTCCACTTTTCATTTGCGGGGTTCATAGGCGGTCAAATAACCTTATTACGCATACGTATAACTGTTCTTTTCTCAGGATGTTACTCTGGGAACCAGTGAAATCGCACCATATGGGCATATGCCCTCACACATACCACAGCCACCACATTTGCTATCGTCCACATCCGCCTTACCGCCTACAGACCGGTTCGCAAAATACAAACAACCCCGGGTACAAAGGTCTACGCACCCTTGGCATTTGTCCTTGTCCACCGCTGCTTTCAAACTAGGGATGCCACCTCTTTCTATAGGTTCTTCCCGCGGTATTTGCCTGGGATCGATTAGCAATTTGCCTAGCACTTTTCCTCTCAGTTCTTCTATAGATTTGTAACCGTTTTGATCCAACCAAGCGTTTATTTTTTCCAAAAAGGCATTTGCCTCCTTGTACCCTCGCACCATAATCCGGCGGCACAATTGAACCGCATCAGCACCACTCATTATGCACTTGATAACATCCTCCCATTGCCACACTCCAAAACTCGCGCTGAGAGATATTGTTACATTACTGAGCCTTGCGCCTGCGATACACAGATTGGTATATGGCAATGTAACACCAGGGGCAATAAATGACCAAGTATTACGAAAAGGTAATTTCATGCCGTTAATATCAAAGTCAAGGCCAGCGGCTGCATCAAACATAGTGAGGCCATCAGCTCCCGCATTCTGGAACACCAAAGCTATTTCCATGGGATCGGTAAGAAAAGGGTACATTTTGACTGTTACAGGCACTGAAAGTTTCTTTTTTGCTTGCTTGATCACTTCAACGGCGTCGTCAAGCCTCTTGTAATATCTTGCATAGCCAAAGTCGATCTCAATAAAATCAGCCTTGGTCTTACTGAAAAGCTCAAAGTACTCATCATAGCCCTGGGGGTTTCTGGGCCCCATGAGGCTAGCTGCAACTTTGACCTCATCGCCTACTGCCTGCTTAACTTGGTCGACAAATCTCCCATATTGCTCTTCAGTCCAAACTGAGCCCACTTCGCCTGCCGCAAGAACTGCCATGTTGTCTATTCCTTTGTCGGGAGTCCATCGTTCATACGGACGGAAGCGGTCAACCACCTTAAACCTCGGCACAGCGTGCTTATATCTAAAATCACCTGCCCCCCGATGCATAATCGACTTTAGCACCACAGCAGCAAAATTATGCTTGGCTGCTGCTACACACCGCTCAACTGTGTCAGTAGGAGGACCAGAGGCGCAAATCAACGGGTTCTTTAATCTCAATCCAGCATAGTTGACTGATAGATCAGCCATTTCTTGTCTCCTTTTGTCATTCTTCTTATCCTAAACCCTTCTTATCGCAGTCATTTCCCCCTGTTGCATACATTCCTGTCCGTCGAGCTACGGTTTATACATAAGAGGATGTTGCCGAACACGCAAAACTTCTCGGCAGCCCCGTATCAGGCACAAATTAAAATGCAATCAATAAGGACAAGCGTAATAAACTCCTTTTACAGCCTAGATTCCATAAATCTCTCAAGACTGTCAGGTACAGTATGTACCCGTGTTACCTTCCCAGTCTTTTATCTGTCCATCTTTTGACCTTTCCAGTCTTCATCTGAAATACAATGGTAGACAACGGCTCTCCAACCCATTCTCTAACCTCAAACCCTATACCTATCTTTGATCTCAATTCCTGTGCTAGATTAGACAAGATTGATTGTTTATCTTCGACAGCCCCACGGAATTCGATCTCAACTACAGCTTTTTCCCGTGCATCTTCGGTCATATATACCTCGCCCCTATATTCTGAAATCTCATCGTGCCTAAAAACAACCTCATCCGCAGTTGCTGGCCAAAAGTTGACACCTTTAACTTTCATCATATCGTCGTAGCGGGAGATAGTTCCACATTCCACGCCGTCAAATGGTCTACGGCAAGGGCAATAGTCGCTGCTCAAGAATCTAGCTTTATCATTAGTGCTGAATCTTATTAGAGGAAATGCTCCAGAACCGAATGGTGTGACGACTAGTTCCCCTTCTTCTCCGGGAGAAACAGGCCTCCCTGTATCCCTGTTGACTACCTCGCACAAAGCAAACTGAGGTATAAAATGCAGGATGCCACGTTTACCTCCAGGTATGGCGCCATATTCACATGTCCATCCAAAGCCTCTCTGAGTACACCCCCACTGCTCATAAAGCTTAGCACCCCATTTTTCTTCACTTTCTCTAGCCCACTCCGCCGTCCAAGGCTCCCCAGAAAGTATTATACTTTTGAGAGAAGGAAACTGTTTTCTGATATTAATACCTACAGATGTAAGGAGGTACTCCATTCTTTTTAGATAAGACGGGTTAGAGACTAGCATTTCCATGCCAAACTGGCTCATATATCTCAGTCTGTCTTCAGTAGTTGCCTCAAAAATGCGAAGACAGTTAACCTGGAGTTCATATAAGGCTAGAGTCCACCAGTATCCGGCTGATGCCATTGTCACTGGTAAACCGAGTAAAAATACTGTACCCTTTCTGGCCCCAGCAAAAAAGAAACCATACTTTTCGGCGAGAATAACATTACGCATCTCCTCTGTACCAAGTATGTGAACCTCTTTGCCCCTTCCGGTCGTTCCGCTGGTCTCGACTGTACATACTATCTCACTCGGGGGGCAGGATGACCGAGATCCATAGGGAGGATGCTCCTCAACATCTTTGACAAGTTCCGCTTTCGTAGTCTTTGGCACCTTGACTATGTCATCAAATTTCTTGATGTCGCCTGGCTCGAGCCCCATTTCAGAGAACTTCTTCTTATAAAATGGGCTTGCCTTCCAAGCCCTCTCAAATTCTGTTTTAAATTTGTAAAATTGCAAATCGACAATTTGTTCCCTGGACTTTGACTCATATTCAGGCATCATATGCTTTACTTTCACCACGTTACACCATCCTTATAATGCAGAACACCGTTTTTAGTTTTGAAGGGTCCCATTTTGGCTTTAAACATCTACAGCTCCCTGCTCGAGTACCTTTTGTCAGATAAGATATAGTCAGGCATCGGCAATTTTCCAGCATCGAGACACTGTGCTTGTCTTGCTATTCTAGCATATTTATGGCAGGGCGACACGGGAATGCTGCGGAGCTGATTTTAAGGCTGATTTTAAGGTCATTGACTTAACAAAATTACGAATGTATACTTGGGGCACAATAATTTTTGGGGGTATTCTATGAAGCTGTCTTGTCTGCAGGAGAATCTTAACAAAGGTCTGGGTATCATTGGCAGAGCAGTCGCTACAAGAACGACCCTACCCATAACGCAGAACGTGCTGATCTCCACCGACCAGTCACAGCTCAAGCTGGCGGCCACCAATCTGGAGATAGCTATAAGCTGCTGGATCGGCGCCAAGATAGAGAACGAGGGCTCCATCACCGTGCCTGCCCGTGTATTTATCGACTTTATAAGCTCGCTGCCCAGCGATATCATCAGCCTGCACCTCAAGCACCACACCTTAGAGCTCAAATGCGGGCGTTACGAGGCCAGGATAAACGGGCTTGACGCAGCGGACTTCCCGCCCATACCCCAGGTGGGAGACGGCTTCAACACCAAGATACTGGCGGAGGAACTTAAACAGGCCATCAGCCAGGTTGCCTTTGCTGCGGCTACTGAAGAATCGCGGCCGGTGCTGACCGGCGTACAGACCGAGTTCGAGGGAAGCAAACTCACGCTGGCTGCCGCCGATGGCTTCAGGCTGGCGGTGCACCGCACCACCCTGACCGAACCCATCAAAGAAAAGGTGGCCATGATCATCCCGGCCAAGGCATACCACGAGCTCAACCGCCTGATGACCGAGCCTGACCAGCAGGTCGAGATCACCTTGAACACGCAGAAGAGCCAGGTGCTCTTCCGCGTGAAGAACATCGAGATGGTCTCACAATTGATACAGGGCACCTTCCCCAATTACTCGCAGTTGATCCCTCAGACGTACGGCACCAAGGCAAGGATCGACGTCGCTGAGTTTCAGCGCGCCATCAAGATGGCTTCAATATTTGCCCGAGATGGCAGCGGCATCGCGCGGGTCATCGTCACCCCGGGCGCGACCCCTGAAACGGGCAAAGTGACGATATCGGCGCGTGCGGACGAGATAGGAGACAACGTGGGCGAGATCGACGCGCTGGTGGACGGCGAGGCTGCCAAGATCGCCTTCAATGCCAGGTACCTGGCGGACGTGCTATCGGTGGTCAAACAGGCACAGGTATCGCTTGAAGTAACCACGCCTTCAAACCCGGGCGTGATCAGGCCGGTCGGCGTCGACAACTACGACCACGTGGT
>CAYLRS010000094.1:0-6222 GCA_964385895.1 uncultured Dehalococcoidales bacterium | reverse complement strand
GGAACTCGATGAGGCACTGGGGTTGACGGAGAAGGCACCGAACTATCTGAGAGACAGCCGCGTGGCAAAGGGATACTATCATGACCAAGGCTGATGAAGGATGATAATCCCTTAGTTGAGAATTGAAATGGGAAATCACAGATTATTACTGCTACCAATTTTATCAACGGGGATATCTTATATCAACTGTATGTGCTGTTAATGCGCATCTCATTTCAATTCCGCCCCGGCTGAGGTAAAATTCAAAGGAAGTCAGTGTACCAGGAGGATGGAAACATGAAACTACAGTGGCTTGGCACGGCCGGTTTCAAGGTTGAAACCGGTGACCAGGTATTCCTGGTAGATCCTTATCTTACCCGCAACAAGCAGGCCAGGCCTGTACAGGCCATGCAGCCGGGGGAAATCTCGGGCGCGGGACAGATCTTCATAACGCACGGCCACTTCGACCACCTTTACGATGTGCCGGCTATTATGGAGCGGGGCAAATCCACTGTTTATTGCTCGGAGATAGCCGCCACTACTCTGCTACAGGAGGGAGCGGATGGCGGACGCGTACACGCGGTCACATCGGACGGCTATGCTGCTGATTTCGGCGGCTACAAAGCGGAAGCATTTTTCAGCCGGCACGTTAAGTTCGATATCCCTCTGGTGGCCCGCGCCCTCTGGCGCGTCGGCCTGGGCTACCGCCGTTTTTCCGCAATCAACCGCAGCTACCCTCCGGGCCAGGTGCTGAGCTGGCGGTTCACCATCGGCGGGTACACGATTCACCATTTCGGCAGCGCGGGGTCGCCGCCCGGCGAACTGCAGAGCCTCACCGCCCGCCCAACAGACCTTCTACTGGTACCGCTGCAGGGCCACACGCATATCTGCGACATCGCATTGGAATACGTCCGCGTGCTAAAGCCGCGCCTGGTCATACCGCACCACCAGGACGACTTCTACCCGCCCATTTCAACATACGTGGATACCGCCCCTTTCGTAGCACAGGTAAAGGAGAAATGCCCGGCTACTGAGGTGCGGGTCATGGATATAAACGAGGCAATTACCCTCTGACCGAAGTTCTTCGGCAGGTGTCAACTCGCGGCTTCGTGACCATTAAACCAGCCGCTTATCAATGAATGTTTATACGGCCGTAGCGGCATGGGACGCATTGCGTTAATCGAATAAAGTCAGTACCATAGCCCCATGTTTGATTTCCTGTTCTGGCTCTACCTGGTCAATGCAGTGCTGCTGATAACGCACGAGATAGACTCGGCATACTGGAAAGAATGGGAACTGTTCAAGCTCCCCGGAGGCAGCACAGGATTCGTGTTGCTCCATTTGCCGCTCGTCTTCCTCATCCTGTGGGGACTGGTACTGGTATTCCAGCGCTCCCTTACCGGCCTGGCACTCTCGCTCATTCTAAGCCTCGGTGGAATTTTCGCCTTCACCATTCATGTCATATTCATCAAGAAGGGCAGAAATGAGTTCAATGTGCCGGTATCCCTTTTTTTGCTCATAGCGATCCTGTTCGTCTCGCTCGTTCAAGCCGCCTGCACGATTTACCTTTTCGTGGTCTAGTTAACAAACCATCGTAATGCTATCACGACGTATGCTGTATAGACGATACAAGCATCTATTGCAAGGCAGGTAAGTATCCCTTATGATAGCGAATTATTACTTAGCGATGACCTATAAAACTTCATGCTATCCTGAAAACTAAAAGACCGGGTGTACCTATGTATAAGTGTTAGGTCCGCACGATGTCACAGAATAAATGATTAGCTTCTCTGTTAGATTCCTTATATTTTCAAACAATTCATGGGAATGTTGATTTTAATAAGACTGTTCTGTAATATGGAACGGCAAGAGTTAGATTTTTATGGAGGGAGATTGAGATGGCAGTATACAAGGTTATCACTCTAATAGGAACCAGCCCCGAGTCTTGGGAAAAAGCTGCTGCAGCCGCCGTAAAGGAGGCACAGAAGTCACTGCGTGGCCTCCGCATTGCTGAGGTAAAAGAGCTGGACATGCAAATCGAAAAAGGCAAGCCTATCAACTACCGGGCTAAGGTAAAGGTGTCCTTTGAATACGATTCTAAGAAGAAGTAGTATTTCAACCCAAAGGTGACCTATAAAACTTCATGCTGTCCTGAAAGCTGAATGACCGGGTATATCGCTGAACCATCTCCAGGCTTTCCCAGCGCCCCAATTCTTTGATGGTCATGGTATCTATACCGGCCCTCCTTAATAGCACTGCAAAGGTGCGCCTGAAGGTATGCGGATTACAGGTGATGCCGGTCTTTGCTTCAAGGCGCTTTAGCATGGTGGCTATGCCATTGGCTGAAATACCCCATATATTACCGTTAGGCTTGTATTCTGCTAACCACGCGGTTAGATACTGATTCGTCAGGTCACCAAATGGCGCATTTGCTACCTTACGGCCTTTGCCCAGCACCTTGGTACACCCGCCCGTCCAGTTGATTATCATCCGGCTTTATATTGGCTAATTCTGACAATCTAAGGCCACTTTCAACAAACAATGCGATGATGGCCTTATCCCTTATGCAATCAACGGAATCAATTAACTGCTTTACCTGAATCTCGTCCAGGGTGGGCATCATCGGTTTACCCAGGATCGGGGCCTGTATGCCCTCTATTGGGTTATTCAGGCCGTATTCAGCCTTGAGCCAGCGGTAGAGGGTCTTGATTGTCCTGTAACTGGCGTGGCGTGTTGCCAAGCCGTTAGCGTTAGCCGGTACCGTGTTTAAGTATCTCTGTATGACTGCCGATGTTGTCTTGAGATAATTTACGTTTCGAATGAATTTAGACAACCTTTCCTGATAAAAGCGCAGCGTTTTAGGACTGACGCCCATTGCCTGTCTTGATTGCAGGAATAACCGTAAATAATCCGGCTCGTGTATTTCAGGTAATAACTTACTTAACGATTCAAGGAATTTTATGGAGGCAGGTTTTTCCCCATTCATGACCCTTGAAATGTATGATTTGTCAAAATTGGTCAACGCTGCAATCTGGGAAATGGTCATTTTGTTAAGCATTTTAGATACATCCTTTATGCCTTCTAAGCAGCGGGCCGTGGGTTCGAATCCCTCCAGGCGCGATATCCAAACCGGCCCTTTTGCCGACATTTTACCGACAACCTGATCGTCTTTAATCAAATATTGAATCCTCTCCGGTTGCTGAAGGAAGAACGAGGTTTTTACGCAAGTTACCAAGGGTTGCTTGCCTTAATTATTTGCACGTTCCCGCTCTTATAAAGGGCTTCCTTTTGCACAGTTAACCGGTTCTCTTTCAGCAACTGGTTTAATCCACCCTGCGCCATGTAATCCCTGAAGCGCCTGTAATTATCTTTACCTGCAAGGAATTCCACTGCGTTGATAAGGCAGGCAATCGAGTTATTGGGTGAGGGAACATTGAAGTCAACAAATATCAGATTGCCTGACTTTTTCACCACCCTTTTCATCTCAGAAACTACCCTGCTCCGCTCATCTCTGTTCATCTCGTGTAACCCGAGTGATATGGAAGCGCAATCAAAGTACCCGTCCCAGAACGGCAGCTTTGCGGCGCTGCCCCGGCGGAAATTGACATTGTTGAATCCTTGCCTTTCCCGGTCCTTTTCTGCCAGTTCAATCATCCTGGGGTCCCGGTCTACTCCGGTGGCAACAGCCCCCTTCCGCAAATAGTGGAACACCTGGTCGCCCGTACCGCAGCATACATCCAGCACTCTATCGCCCGCATTGATCCTGGCAAGCTCAACAACAGAACTCCTGAGGTCTCCGAGAAACGGATCGACCACGGTTGAATAGTTAAATGGAAATATAATAGTGAATTATACCTCACTGTTTATGGTTACTTATTACGAAGCATGTAATTTATCGATCACTTTCCTGACTCTTACGGCCAGCAATTAGAAGACTACAGGCGCGATATCTAAACCGACCCGTCGCCAGCATTTTGCCGACAAACTTTTTAGGACGGCATTACACCGGGCGGGACTGCCAGATATACGTTATGACTCACTGCTAGACGAGTCGGCACTCGATGTTATTTGCTAATATCTGGCGGGACTTTACCCTTTTAAATAATAGTTGACGTTATTTAGATCCCGCGTAGAGCACGGCCAAAATAGTGGTCTTTTTCTTACCCACAGTTCCAACGTAGTGGGGTTTATTTGAATCGTAATAGACGCAATCCCCGGCTTGCAAAACCTCAACTTGTTTCCCAACCTGGACTTTCATCTCACCATTCAGAACGAAAATAAATTCCTGGCCGTCGTGGGTGGATAGCTCTTCCTTCCCCGTGGGCAACAAGGTAACTATAAAAGGCTCCATAACACGGTTGCCTTTCTCCGCGGCGAGCGATTCGTAATAATAGCCGTAAACTGCGCTCTTTTTCTCGCCATACCGTGAGACCATGCGGCGCTGATCTTTGCGGACCACCGTCAGGGGTTTATCCACCCCCGGCGAAATGAAATAGCCCATCTTCATGTCCAGCGCCTTGCCTAACTTGATCAGTTGGCCCAGCGGAGGAGTCAATTCATTTGATTCCACCTGTTTCAATACATTCGCGCTTATACCGGTGCGGCTTCTGATATCTTTGAGGGTCAATCCACGCGACTCACGCGCTTTCTTGATCCGTTCACCCAGAGAGCCGCCTGTTTCTTCCTTTAAGGCTCGGGGAGCTGCTGCACCTGATGGCGCCGTGAGAAAATCTCCATGCTCTTCAATTTTCCGCCTTTGCTGGACTGATTTAGCGGTGACTTTAATGCTTTTTATATCTTTTTTCTTTTCCATCGTCTCCTCCTAAATTGCCCTTCCCTCTACGCCGATATGGCGGGCGATGACAATCCGGCAAATCTCCGAGGTCCCCTCGCCGATCTCCAAAAGCCTCTGGTCCCTATAAAGCCTCTCCACCCTGAAATCCTTCATCAATCCGTATCCGCCGTGTAGCTGAACAGCATGATTAACGCACCTGTGCATAACTTCTGAGCAAAAAAGCTTGGACATGGCTGCTTCCTTGGTTACCGGTTGCCCGTTATCCCTCATCCAGCATGCTTTATAAAGGAAATTCCTCGCCACCTCGATCTCCAACGCCATATCTGCCAGCTTAAAAGCGTTGACCTGGAAGGAGCTCACTGGCCGCCCGAACTGGATGCGCGAATTGGCATACTCCAGCGCTACGTCAAACGCGCCCTGTGCTCCGCCAAGCCCCATTGCAGCAACTCCCAGGCGCCCTCCGTCCAGCGTGGCAAGCATCTGGTGGAACCCATCACCTCTCTTACCCAGCAGGTTTTCCCTGGGCACAATACAGTCATCAAAGTAAAGCTCTCCCGTATTGGATGCCCGCCACATCATTTTGCCCTTCATGTCTTTGGCGGTAAAGCCGGGCGCATCAGCAGGCACCAGAAAACAGCTTATTTCACGCTTCCCGTCTTTTGTCTCCCCGGTCACGGCCTGGACGATGATAACCCCCGTCATAGAACAGGCAGAATTGGTTATAAATATCTTGCGCCCGTTGATGACCCAGCGGTCTCCCTTGAGCTCTGCTTTTGTTTTGGAACTGCCGGCGTCTGACCCGGCCTCGGGCTCCGTGAGGCCGAAGGCAGCCAGGCACTTCCCCGCACAGAGCTGGGGCAGCCACTCCTTCTTCTGTTTCTCGCTTCCGAAATAATAGATGGGGCCGATGCCCAGTGAATTGCCGGCAATAATCGTCGCAGCCTGCGATCCATCCACCCTGGCAAGCTCCTCCACCGCTATGATGTAAGAGACATATCCCATGTTAGAACCGCCGTACTTTTCGGAAACGAAGGCGCCAAGCAGTCCCAGTTCGGCCATTTTCTGCGTCAGCTCAACGGAGAATTCTTCCTTCTCATCCAGCTCCCTGGCGACCGGCGCTATTTCCTTTTCCGCAAAGTCCCGCACGGCCTGACGCGTTATGTTCTGTTCCTCGGTTAAGTTAAAGTCCATATTTCCCTCTCTTTCCTGACTAATTTCATATTAAGCGTAGATTTGCAGGTAATCAGATTTCATATACGTTTTTGCTTGCAATGTATGCAGCCAATGCATTCGGGAATCCCTATGAACCTGACGAGAGCTTTAAATGGCGACCTGACCGCGTATATTATAGTACTACCGTTCACTTTTTACATTTCTATTGAGCCTGCTGGCAAACTCAACCACCCTGTTGCGTGCCCCATGCTTGAGCGGCAAGCCGTGCCCGAAAC
>CAYLRS010000093.1:0-6362 GCA_964385895.1 uncultured Dehalococcoidales bacterium | reverse complement strand
CCCCCGCAGCACTACAAATCCCATCGCTCTACCACCCGGTTGTGCTTTTCACCCGAGGTGCCCGAAGGTAATGGATGTGTGCCGTAAAGTAGAGCCGGAGTTATTGAACATTTCAGATGTTCAGGCAGTAGCCTGTCATCTCTATGGTAGTCAAGGTTCGACGAAATGAACACGAATAGTATTCAGCTTTTGCATATCAGGGATCTGAAAAAGTATTACAGCGTCACCGCCGGGCTTATCCCCAGACCGGTCGGCGAGATAAAGGCAGTGGACGGCGTATCCCTGAGCATTAATGAAGGGGAGGTGCTGGGGTTGGTGGGAGAATCAGGGTGTGGCAAGTCCACGTTGGGCAGGACGATATTAAGGCTGGAGGAACCAACCAGCGGCGATATCACCTTCAATGGCGTAAATGTTGTCAGGCTGACTAAAAACGGGTTGAGGAAATTGAGGAGCAAGGTCCAGATCGTGTTCCAGGACCCGGATTCATCGCTCGATCCCAGGATGACGGTCGGTGACTCTATTGAAGAAGCATTGATTGTGCATGATGTCAAGGAGCCTGAGATACGCGCTGCGCGGGTAGCAGAGTTGATGGAGAAGGTAGGGCTGGAGGCGGGCTTCGTCGAGAGGTATCCGCACGAGTTCAGCGGCGGGCAGAAGCAGCGCATTGGCATTGCGCGGGCACTCGCCATGAATCCCCAGCTTGTCATAGCTGACGAACCCGTTAGTGCGCTCGATGTTTCAGTGCAGGCACAGATATTGAACCTGATGATGGATATCAAGGAAGAGGACGGCCTGGCTTATCTCTTTATCAGCCACGACCTGTCTGTGGTGAAGTATATATCTGACAGGGTTGCAGTAATGTATTTAGGTAAGATAGTTGAACTGGCCGATAAACGGGAGTTCTTTCAGCACCCGCTGCATCCGTACACCGAGGCACTATTCTCTGCTATTGCCAGCCTGAGGCCGAGCGGCAAAGAGAGGATCTTGCTTAAAGGTGATGTCCCCTCCCCACTCAACCCGCCCGCGGGCTGCCGCTTCCATACAAGGTGCCACAGGGTGATGCAGGTATGTTCAAAAGAGGAGCCGGAACTTAAAGAAGCCGCCTTAAGTCACTATGTTGCCTGCCACCTTTACTCCTGAAAGAAGCTTACAAGTTTTTTACCATGTAGTGTCCTTCTAACTGGTACCCGCATTCCGTTCTAAAGTAGTCTCGTGCCCCCACCCCGCTTATTACTGCAATTTTTGCAGACTGGAACTCATCGCGGGCAATTTTTTCGGCTTCCTTCAATAGCAGTGCACCAAGGCCCTTATGCTGGGCGGCAAGCTCGTCCTGGCCGCCGATAGGGACCTCTGAACCAAAAACGTGTATCTCCCTGACTATTGCCGGGTTTAAATCATCGTCAACCGTACTTATACGCAGCCTGAGAAGGCCGAAGAGCGTAGCCTGGCGGTCTTCATAAGTCAGAAATATCTCCTTTCCGTTCGATGCATCGTAGTCTTGCCTGTGCAACTCGGGCTCTCCAATCTGCCAACCATCACGCAGCCTGTGGCCGTACTCGCGGCAGCGTGTACACCGGCAGTGTATACCTTTTGCTTGCATGGCTTTTTTAAGAGAAGTCCTTAGAGCCAGGTCCTTGCACCCTGCTATTATGAATTTGGTGGGAATATCCCGCATGACACGGGGTATCCTGACATATCCAGGTACGAGCTTTTTAATTTCAATCATTAAATCAGTTGTTACATCCATGGTATATGGCACAAATCTACCCTCGGAATGCCATTTTTCCAGCTCAGTACATGATACTACCAGCGTGGGGTAGAGCTTCAGCCCGTCCGGTTTAAAGCTGCTATTTTCGAAAAGTTCCCGGGTCATTTCCAGGTCGTGTTCAGGACTGGAGCCGGGAAGGCCGGGCATCCAGTGGTAATAAACTTTAAAGCCGTACTTTTTTAGCAGCCTGGTAGCTTTGATGACATCATCTACAGTGTGACCACGCTTCACAAGGCGGTATATTTCGTCGTCAAGGATCTGCACACCGAGTTCCACACGCGTGGTTCCAAACTCAAGCATCCTGAGGACTTCAACTTCGCCGCACCAATCTGGCCTCGTCTCAATACAGAGGCCAACACACCTGTGCAACGCGGTTTCATTGATTTGCTTGGCTTCATCCAGGCTTGAGGAGGCCTGCCCGTTGAGGGCATCATAGCAATCTTTGATGAAGTGGTACTGATAATCAACCGGACATGCCAGGAAGGTGCCGCCCATGACTATCAGCTCAATTTTGTCTGCCGGATGTCCCATTCCGGATAGCACCTTCAAGCGTAGCTGTACTTGCCCGGCAGCATCATAGTCACATGATAGGGCCCTTAGCACTGCGGGTGACTCAGGGGTGTAGCTTTTGGGGGCCTCGACGTAGGTGGGACAGAATACGCAGGTGCCGGGGCAGCGTATGGGCTTGGCCATTACGGCTACCGGCGTAACCCCCGATATGGTTCTGGAGGCCTTTTTGAGGCTATGATTCGCAGCCATGATTGTGCTATATTGAATCGACTTTGAAAGTTTAGCAGATTCCGAACGTGTCAACAAAAGAAAATAATAGCGCCAATGTCTTCGACGAGATTGCAGAAAGCTGGTACCGGCTGCGACACTGGTCGCGCTTCAGGGCGGAGCTCGGGGAGCTGGCAGAAAGGTGGCAAAAAGGCAGGCTTTTAAATATCGGCTGCGCGCACGGTCCCGATTTTCTACCATTTAAAAATAATTTTGAACTCTGGGGATTGGACTCTTCCCCACGGATGATAAGCATGGCTGTCAGGTATGCAGATAAATTTAAATACGATGCCAATTTGCTGGTGGCAGACGCGGTGAATTTACCCTATGAGGACAGATCCTTTGATTTCGCTATTGCGGTAGCAGCCTATCATCACATAAGGGGCGAAAAGTATAGGGAGAATGCCTTCAGGGAGTTGAGGCGGGTGTTAAGACCCGGTGGAGAAGTTTTTATTACAGTATGGAACCGCTGGCAGCCCGGGTTTTGGTTTAAGGGGAAGGAAGTTATTGTCCCGTGGAAAACGAAAAATGGGGAATTAATGCGTTATCACTACCTTTTCACTTATCGCGAGATCGAGGATCTAGTCAGAGGTATCGGTTTTACGATTATTAGAACTTACCCGGAAGCCGCGTACAGGATTCCAATAAAGTATTTCTCAGGTAATATCTGCGTTCTGGCCAGTTCAGATTAGTCGGCTTTCCGATGTACTCTCTGGGTTTCCAACTCAGCATCATCCGGCGCTGTCGAAAGTACTATAGGTATAAAGGTACTGACTACCTTCGGATCGAATTGTGAACCGGAGCACCTTTCAAGTTCAGCTATTGCCTGTTTGAATTTTAGCGGCCCACGGTAGGGACGGTCAGATATCATGGCTTCGAAAGCATCTGTTACACAAAGTATCCGTGCCTCTATAGGGATTGCCTCTCCCTTCAGACCGGAGGGATAACCCATACCATCCCAGCGCTCGTGGTGATGTCTCACAGCAGCCAGGCAGGCGCTCAGGCTGGGAACATGGCCGAGAATGGTGGCCGACAATTTGGGGTGTGCCTTAAGCAGTTCCCATTCCTCGTCGAGCAGTTTGCTGCTCTTATTCAATACGTTGTCGGGGATTCCTATTTTGCCGATATCATGAAGCAACGCAGCGGTGCTAATTATGGCGACCTGCTCCGGTGGCAGGTTCAATGCCTCCGCCACTGCCACGGCATAGCGGCTCACCTTACGTGAATGGCCGTAGGTGAATTTATCCCTCGCTTCGATTGTGGCTGCGAGGGCATAAATTGTGCTCAGCACCTCCGTCTCATTGTTTACGTTTACAGACGATTCACTGAGAGAAAATAGAGTCTTGGAAGCGATAGAAGTTCTGTTCTGGCCGGTACGTTTCGCGTAATATAGGGCTATATCTGCCGCATTGCAGAGCTCATCGAGTGTTTGGCCATCTCCTGGCCACGAAGCCAGCCCTATGCTTACGGTAATATCCCACTGCCGGCTTGACATCTCGGAGCTGATTTTTTCACGTATGCGTTCCGCGACGCTGAAAGCTTCAGAGGTTGGAGAATTAGGGAGTATAACGGCGAACTCATCTCCGCCATACCTGAAGGCTAAATCTGATGACCTGATTGTGTTCTTAATTAAATTGGACGCATGCACGATAATGCGGTCGCCTGACATATGACCATATGTATCATTGTACTTCTTGAAATGATCCAGGTCGAGCAGCAGCAGCGTAAGAATGTCACCGTACCGGGAGTGGCGGTCGATCTCTTCCTTTATACGTTCATCGAAATGACGTCGGTTAAATAATTCAGTTAGGATATCAACTCGTGCTATTTGCTCAGACCTGGCATATAAACGGCTGTTTTCGATCGGGGCTGCAATCTGTGACGCAAGGTGTTCCAGCAGTACTAGCTGCTCCGGGCTGTAGGCATACGGCTTACGGCTGCCGAGAATTAAAACACCCGTTACTTCGCCTTTGATCAGAAGAGGCAGATAAAGAATTGATCTGATGCCGCGTTTAAAGTACTCGGCACCCATCGAGAATCTATTGCTATATGCAAGATCCATATCATAAAAAAGCTTTTTATTCAGATGGACCCACTCGGTGGCGGTACCACCAATCGGTATTTTTTGCCCCGTGTGCCAGTCAGAGCCGACCTCGGTTGATAAGGCGGCGAAATAGATCTCGTTTTCCTGTATTGATACAATTGCCGTGGAGTCGGTTTCCACCACTTCTTTTAACTCATTCACAAAAGCGTCATACACTTCCTGGATATTAAGGCTGGATGATATTACGCCTGCCAGCCGGTTGATTAATTCGAGCTCTTGTTCCCTCTTCTTGAGCTGGTCCTGGAGGAATTCTTTCTCCAAACTGGTAGCTACACGGCTGATGATTTTTTCAGACAGGTTGATATCTTCGAGCTTGTAACTGGTCTTATTCTGTTTCTCGCCGAGTGCAAGCAACCCGATGATATTGCCGCGGCTCATTAGTGGAAAGAACAGCTGAATGTTCAGCCGCCTGATATCTTCTTTCTCTTCAAGCCACAGTCCTTTGAATTCCACCACTATCTCGAGTTTTTCTTTGGGCAAATAGGTGGTTTCTTTTTTTAACCAATTGATTATCGGGCTATCACTTTTGATGACGAAAAAAGGCCGTTCACCGCCGGAAGGAACTGTAAAGCGGATATAAAAATCCCCTGTGTCTTCCTGGGGGAGCAGCAGAAATGCCTGTTTGCACCTTATAGCCCCGGAGAGTAGGGTTAAAAGTTCATTGCCGAGTTCGTCGAGGCCTATGATCCCCTTAATTTTTTGCTGCACGAAGGTGTTGAGTTCAATGCGGTACTCGTAGCTATCACGGTAAAAGAGCCGGTCAATCTGCGAAGCTGCGAAATCACGTATTTGATAGATTGTGAATGCGATTACTAAGGCAATACCGATGCCAAGAATGAGATTGGTGGATACTATTTCAACATTGAATAGGAAATGGCCGATGGCAAACAGCAGTAGATAGATGGCTATGCCGATGACTGCCATGGAGAAAAGAGTTAATCCCCGGCGCAGGATGAGTCGCATATCTAACAAGCGATGTTTAATCACGGCGTAAGTTAGTATCATTGCGCTAAGGAAATTGCCTATATGTGCGAGGGGGAACTCCTGCCCTATCTTGGTAAAAGTAAATGCATTAAAAGTAGCTTGTATTAGAATAACGAGGAGGAGGTAAACAATCTGATTACGCACTTCGGGGTCAGTAACGGCTCTTAGTTTTTTCGCAAGTCCGTATATAATAAGCCCTATAAGACCATAACCATATAATCCCAGCGGATAAATCCATAAACCATACACGGGCACGACACCACCCTCCAGTTTTACGCTCTGGGGCAAAAACAAGATAGCTAATACGAAAACTATGCCCGTAAATACATAGACCCAAGGGAACCTGGGCTCCCTGGTTTCATAATAGGTCCGGAGGAAGTAATAGAGCGCTGACAGGCCTAACCAGAAGCTGCATTGGATCACTTTGGCCAGGATCATCTTCTCGTTCATCAAATAATCGCTTCGGAACAGGACATCGCCGAAGCTCCAGGCCATAGCAGCAACCAAGTATAAAGCAAAGATTTGCTTCTGCCGTCGCCAGGGGCGGTTAGCGATTAAAATGATGAACAGGGGAATGTAAGCGATAAACGCCAGTAAAGGAATTAAACAATGAACATTCATATGCTATTTATATGTGTGTATTACGCCCATTATCTAGGTTAGTATAGGGAAATGTCAAGATTTTCTATTTTTATTTGGAAGGCATATAGTAATACCTTAATGAAAGAG
>CAYLRS010000092.1:0-6413 GCA_964385895.1 uncultured Dehalococcoidales bacterium | reverse complement strand
ATCCCCTGCCGCCGCGCTGGAAGTAATAGAAAAGCAGTGCGAGGAGCAAATGGGCCCTGCGCGTATTGAGCAGATATCGGAACATATCTGGGCTGCGCTGGGATTTGAGTTTGCCAGCACTATCTTGATACATACCAATGATGGCAATGTGATCGTCGATACTTCTATAAACACGGCCGCCGCACGGGCCGTTAAAAAGGCCATGGCGGAAGCGGCTCCTGCCGGCCCCGTAAAGGCGATTATCTACACCCACAGCCACGTTGACCATACCATGGGCGCCACTGTGTGGCGGGAAGAAGACACGAAGATATGGGCAACGGACTTATTCGTCCCCCACTGGTTCAAGCAATTCGGACTGTTTCTCCAGTCGGAGATGGTTCGCGGCATGCGCCAGATGGCTTACCATACCCCGCGGGAAGAGGTTCCCTGCTCTGCAGTGGGGCCTATTATGCGCACCTATTCCCTGCAGGATCTAGGGGATGCAGGTCCGCTCATGCCCACGGACACTTTCTCCGGCATCAAGGTGCTGGAGATCGGCGGCCTGAAAATCGAGTTGCATTCTGCCCCCGGCGAGACGCATGACACGCTTTTCGTCTGGATACCTGAGGACAAGACCCTGATTGCCGCGGATGATTATTACTGGGCCTTCCCCAATCTCTATACCATACGCGGGACCAGTCCCAGGCCGACCGATGAGTGGATTAAGAGCATTGATCAGATGCGCCGCCTCCAGCCCGAGCACCTGGTGCCCAGTTCCACCAATCCCCTGCACGGTAAAGAAAAAATAGCGCAGATACTGACCAACTACAGGGATGCTATCCAGTGGGTGCGCGATGAAGTGGTCAGGAGGGCCAATCGCGGCGAGGACATCGACACCATTTCCGAGAGTATAAAGCTGCCCCCGCAGCTTGCCCGGCTTCCGTACCTGTGGGAGGGCTACGGCCAGGTGGACTGGTCTGCCCGGGCTATCTATACCAACAACCTGGGATGGTTTGACGGCCGGGCGGACAAGCTGTACCCGCTCAACCACGTTGAAGCGGCGAAGCGCGAGATAAAGTTAATGGGGGGCACGGAAGAGATACTCGAGAATGCTAAGAATGCGTTGAAAGAGGGTGACCCCCGATGGGCCGTGCATTTGCTCGCCAAGCTCAAGGACAGCGGACTGGCGACAGGAGACCAGACAGCAAAAGTGAATGACATGCTTGCTCAGGGCTACAGGCAAATTGCTGCTGACATATCTAACACCAATGGCAGGGCTTACCTGCTGGAATCGGCGCTTGAGCTTACTCAGGGACCGCCGAAGCTTATCATCTCGACCCTACCAATTGAAACGGTGGGCAGCATGCCGATCGACTTTATATTTACCAATATGGCGCCGCGCCTTGACCCGGAAAAGGCAAAGGGTGCCTACGAGTCGCTGCGGTTCGTCTTCCCCGATGTAAACAAGCAGTTCACAATAACCGTGAGGAATGACATTGCCGAGGTGATCGACGGCGAACCACTGCCGGGGACTCCTGATCCCGTTGCAATAGTAACAACCGATTCCCTGACCTACAAGATGATGGCCCTGAAGATGATCGCTGCAATGTCAGTTTTTACACAGGGTAAAATGAAGGTCGATGGCAGTTTCCCTGCCTTCCTGGTTTTCATGGGTCGGTTCCAGACCTGAAAAAATATTTATGGCACAATTACCCGCTGGTGAAATCGGCTCAATTCTGCTAAATTACTATACGAATTTAAATCCTTTTTAACGGATATCGATTAAGTTGATAGTGAGGTCAGCATGCCATTCAGTCAGTGGATTCTACTGAACGTTCCCACGGCTGTCATCGGTTTGGTCATGTTCATAGTGGCCGTTGGGATAGCTGTAGGTGGCGTTTTGCTGGTGCGCCGCTATGTAGATGTTAGCAAGTTCAAACAGCATCACGATATTGCCGGTCCTATATTTTCCACAGTCGGCGTCATCTACGCTGTCATGCTCGCCTTTGTACTGGTCGTTGTCTGGCAGGACTTCGACCGGGCCAGCAACAACGTTGTCAAGGAGGCCACCTGTTATGCGGAAATTGACCGGGATTCCATCGGGCTATCCGAACCATTCAGGAGCAAGTTCAGGGCAGCCCAGAACGACTATATCGACGCTCTGATCGATGATGAGTGGAAACTGCTTGCCGTAGGCAAAAAGAGCCCCGAGGCTCAAAGGCTTGCAGACAACATCTGGAACATGGTCGCCGGCTACGAACCCGGGACAGAAGGTGAGAAGGCCTTCTTTTCAGAGATGCTGAACAGAATGAACAACGCAGTCGAGATGCGGCGGCAGCGGTTAGTAGATGCGCAGACGGGTATCCATCCTTCCCTCTGGTTTGTCCTTTTGTTCGGGGGGATAATAACCGTTGCCTTTACTTTTTTCTTCGGCTCGGAAAATCTGGTGGCACAGCTCATCATGACAACCCTGCTGGCTATGTTGATCGTATCGATACTGTTCACCATCCTGGTGATGGACTTCCCTTTTAGCGGCGACTTGAGCATTTCTCCTGATGCGCTCCAGCTGATATTGCTGCGTAAATAAATAGCCGGCATGGATTTTCCCTGACCGGCAGATACATAGAACTATAAAAGTAACCGGGTTTATCTTAGGTGAAGTGCCTGCATACTTGCCACAGATTGAATTTAGACATAAAATTACTCATAAACTTAATGACCATGACGGGTTTTAAAAATCCCGGTTTTATAATGCATCAAAAGCCATGCCTGATACACAGGGAACTGCTAAACAAATAAAAGGGACCATCACGATCTCACGCGAGCTCTGCAAAGGATGCCAGCTTTGCATCACATTCTGCCCGAAGAAAGTGATTTCTCTCTCGGAAAAGCTGAACGCTGCAGGCTACCAGAACGCTATATTCCATGATAACGGTGAATGTACGGGCTGTGCCGTATGCGCGCTGGTCTGCCCGGAATGTGCCATCGAGGTGTACCGTGCCTAAGGTACTCATGGACGGCAACAGCGCCATCGGCGAGGCGGCCATCAGGGCCGGCTGCCAGTGCTATTTCGGTTACCCTATTACACCGCAAAATGAGCTGACAGAATATATGGCCATGCACCTGAGCCGCAGGAAAGGGTGCGCTTTCGTACAGGCAGAGAGCGAGATAGCAGCAATCAATATGGTTTATGGCGCCAGCATTGTGGGAGCAAGGACGATGACATCGTCATCCAGCCCGGGGATCAGCCTCAAGCAGGAAGGCATATCCTACCTGGCTGCCTGCGAGCTTCCCGCAGTCATCGTAAACATGCAGAGGGGAGGGCCCGGCCTGGGCAGCATCGCAGCGGCGCAGTCGGATTACTTCCAGGCAACCCGTGGCGGTGGGCACGGCGATTACCGCACCATTGTGCTCGGCCCTTCGTCCGTGCAGGAGCTGGCCGACCTTACCATGCGGGCCTTCGATCTTGCCGATAAATATAAGATACCGGTGATCATACTGGGTGACGGCGTGCTTGGCCAGATGATGGAGCCGGTGGAATTTAAAAAAGAAGCACCCCCTGAATTGCCGATAAGGGAAGGCTCGTTGCGGGGAGCAAAGGGACGTCCCAGCAAGATCGTCAAGACTTTTACATCCAACCCGGCAGAGTTGGAGGAGCTTAACTGGAGCCTGTTCAGGCGCTACGGCTTGATCAAGAAGCAAGAAACAACCTGCGAGACCTTCATGACGGATGACGCCAAACTGGTCGTGGTCGCTTTCGGCATAGCCGCCCGCATCGCCAAAGGCGCCATCAGGACAGTGAGATCCGAAGGTTTAAAAGTAGGCTTGTTGAGGCCCATCACCCTCTGGCCCTTCCCCGAGGAAATGGTGAAGGAAGTGGCCAGGACGGCGAAGCAGTTCCTCGTCTTTGAGATGAATATGGGACAGATGATCGAGGACGTGCAGCTGGCGCTCCAGGGGCAGGGAGAGGTCTCCTTCTACGGAAGGCCGGGCGGGGTGATACCCACGCCCAGCGAGGTGGCGCGCGTTATCTCCAGGCTCTATTATCAGAAAGGCTTAAAACAATGAAGAAGATATATTCAAGGCCCAAATCATTAAAACCTACCCCATTCCATTATTGCCCGGGGTGTGGCCACTCGGTCGCCCACAGGCTCGTCTGCGAGGTCATCGACGAGATGAACCTGCAGGACCGGACCCTCGGCATACCGCCGCCCGGGTGCTCGGTGTTTGCCTATAACTACTTCGACGTGGACATGGCGGAGTCGGCACACGGCAGGGGCGCCGCGGTGGCGACAGGCATCAAGCGTGCCTACCCCGATATAGTGGTCTTCACCTACCAGGGTGACGGCGACCTGGCCGGTATCGGTACAGCAGAGACCATACATGCTGCCAACAGGGGTGAGAACATCACCACCATCTTTATCAATAACGCCGTCTACGGCATGACCGGAGGCCAGATGGCGCCGACGACCCTCAGGGGCATGAAGACCACCACCACGCCTTACGGCCGTGACCATATCCTCGAGGGTCACCCCATAAAGATGAGCGAGATACTGGCAATGCTCGAGGGCGTGGCTTATATCGAAAGGGTTGCCGTAAATTCACCTGTCAATATCAGGAAGACCAGGAAGGCCATCGCTAAAGCGTTCCAGATGCAGCTGGATAAACGCGGTTTCTCCATGGTGGAGATACTTTCCCCCTGCCCGACCAACTGGAAGATGACATCTGTGCAGGCATGGAAATGGGTCGACGAAGAGATGATTAAAGTATTCCCGCTGGGCGTTTACAAGGATGTGACGGAGAAGAAGGATGCTGATTAAGACCGTTATCGCCGGCTTCGGCGGACAGGGTGTGCTGTCCATGGGGCTGAACCTTGCCGAGGCGGCGATGCTGGAAGGCAAGAACGTAACCTACCTGCCTGCTTACGGTGCCGAGGTGCGTGGCGGGACTGCCAACTGCACAGTTGCCATATCGGACGACGAGATAGCCTCGCCGGTGGCGTCCTCGCCGGAGTTCGTCGTGGCCATGAACCAGCCGTCGGCGGTTAAGTTCCAGCACCATATACAGTCGGGCGGGCTTTTCTTCATAAATTCCTCTCTTGTCGAAGTTGAGATCCTCAGGGGAGATATCGAGATTGTGCGTGTCGCGGCCAACAAAATAGCTGACGAACTGGGTAGCCCGAAGGCAGCCAACATGGTTATGCTGGGCGCCTTCACAAAAAAGAGCGGGCTGGTTGAGCTTTCCAGCGTGAATGAAGCCCTCAAGCGCATATTGAGTGCCAAGAAAAAACTCATCGAAATAAATGAAAAAGCCCTGAAAATAGGGTATGATTTATTCTGACGCGTATTTAAGAGGGGGTAGCCATGTGCGTAAAACAAGTTTCTATAATCCTGGATAACGTGCCTGGTATGTTCCTGTCAGTCAGCGAGTGCCTGGCGAGGGAGGCCATCAATATACGCGCCATATCAGTGGCGGATACTTCGGGGACGAGTACCGTAAGGTTCGTCACGGACCACCCTGAAAAAACCGTCAACGTCCTCAAAAGCAATGGTTACAAGGTATTGGAGAACGACGTCATAGCCGTGGAGATCCCCGACCACCCCGGTGCCCTGCGGGCCGTGCTTAAGCCCCTCAAAGAGGCCAACATCAACGTGCTCTACTTCTACACTTACCTCGGCAGGGGGGAAAGCGGTCAGCCTATCGTCATCATCGGTGTGGATAAGACCCAGGAGGCCGTCGAGGCGCTGAAGAAGAACTGGGTACACACCTTCGGTAACGAGATCTACGCGCTCTAGCGCCCGGGATTCTCTCGGGACGCTGCAAGATTAGACACCTCTGCTCCTTACCTTGCGCTTTGCCCCGGCCACTTAAAGAACACCGCTGCCAGCGGCGGGAGCGTCAGGTTGAGCGAAAAAGACCTTCCGTGGAAGGGTTTAGCATCTGCTTCAATGCCGCCCAGGTTACCCTGCCCGCTGCCACCGTATTCGGTTGCGTCGCTGTTGAGCACCTCACTCCAGAAACCTCCGCGCGGCACACCGACGCGGTATCCGCTGCGGACCGTGGGAGTGAAGTTGCAGACTATTAATATCATGTCACTGGTTGAGCTCCCCCTGCGGATGTAACTTAATGTGCTATGCAAGGCGTCATTACAGTCAATCCATTCAAAACCCTTGCAGTCGAAATCGAGTTCATGGAGAGTCGCTTCGTTTCTGTAAAGGTGCGCCAGGTCCTGCACGAGCTTCTGAATTCCCAGGTGAGGCTGGTATTCCAGTAGGTGCCAGTCCAGGCTCGACTCGTGATCCCATTCCCGCCATTGTCCTGATTCACCTCCCATGAAGAGGAGCTTTTTCCCCGGCTGGGAGAACATGTATGAAAAAAGCAGGCGCAGGTTGGCGAACTTCTGCCAGTCGTCGCCCGGCATTTTACTGAGCAGT
>CAYLRS010000091.1:4066-6456 GCA_964385895.1 uncultured Dehalococcoidales bacterium | reverse complement strand
CCTTCGCCTGTAGCAGCCCGTTTCATGATGTCCGGCATTGCCTCCATGTTGCGGAACACGGGCGACATGAAGTTCCAAGTATAAGCCGCGTAGGCGTCAGTGGCGCTTTTCCATGATTTCGCCAGTTCCTGCACATCCTGGGAGGGGAACTGACCCCACAGCATATCCATCACCCCCTGGTAGTCCTTGACCCAACCGTCGTATAGCTCCTTGATCTTCTCCTCGGTAAGGGGTACGCCCGGCTCTAGCTTCGCCAAAGGCGCCATCGCCTTGATCCAGAAATTCATGATGTCGGTGTAAACGTTGGCTGCGTTCATCACCCGGTTGTAGACGGTTGCCCCCAGGCCGTCACCCGGGCTGGTTATACCCCAGGCCTCCTGCACCGATTTTAACCACTTCTGGTACCAGTCACCCCACGCTGCGCCGGGTGCTATACCGGGGCCGGCAGCCACACCGGATTCCATGCCCTTTTTCGCCATGTCCATCCAGTTGTTCCACAGCGACTGCTGCCACTCGTTCCAAAGGGAAAACGGGTTCTGTTTGCCTGCAGTTTCTTCGGCCACTTGTCCTACCTCCTTTCCGCACTGCTCAAATAATCGAATCTAACCTATGCTAACACACCCGTCAATCGCCTGCAACACTACGTCGCCTGAAACACTACGCTTTCGCTAAAATACGTATCCCCGGGTCGCATGCATTATTACTTTGCAATCAAGCGGACAATGCTTTAAGATTAAAAGCCGATGCTTTTATCTCCACGTTAATCTAATTCGAAAAGGGGTGCAAGATGAGCGAAACGGCAACTCCCGCCAAAACGGAACAGAAAAGGGCTATAAACAGGCTTAAGAGCATGTACCCGCTGCGCAACCTGGTGCAGCAGGACTACGTAGATACGCTCCAGGCCAGCAACGAGGGCAAGCCCACCGTATGGGCCATGCTCAACTACTGGGAAGGCGACCTCCCGCTCAAGGCTATGGGGCTCAATATCGTTTATCCGGAGAATTACGCCACCTTACTGGCAGCCTCCGGTACTGCTGAACCATTCCTGGATGCCTCGGACTCCGACGGCTTCCCTACCCACATGTGCGGCTACGGCAGGAGCACCATCGGCTACTCCTATCGCATGATGAAGGAGAACGGCGGGAAGATACCGCCTGACGCCCCGATGGGCGGCATGGCCAAACCGGCCCTGCTCCTCGGGTCAGGCATTATCTGCGATGCCCGTTTCAAATGGTTCCAGGCGCTGGCCAGGTATTTCGATGCACCCCAGTGGTGCCTTGAGATGCCCATGATGGCCACCGCCGAGGGCACGGAAGCAGACCTCGAGGAATACCAGGTGAAGTTCCTGGTCAAGGAGCTCAAGGATTTCATCTCTTTCCTGGAAAAACTATTCAAGAAAAAGATGGACTGGGCCAGGCTGGAAGAACTGATTGACCTGGCAGTCAGGATACACGAGACCACCCACCAGATCAGCGAAGTCAGGAAGGCTATTCCCGGCCCCATGCACAGCACCGATTTCTGGAGCAGCATGCCGCCGGCCCTGTTCTTCGCCGGTGATATGAAAGTGGCCCTCAAGTGCTACCAGGATATGCTGGCCGAGGTCCAGGAGCGGGTGAACAACAAGGCGTCGGGCATCAACTATCCCGAGCGATACCGCCTGATCTTCGCCGAACTACCGCCCTGGCACAGCCTGAAATTCTTCGATAAGCTGGCCGAGATGGGCTGGAACTTCGTCTTTGAGAGCTTTGGCTACCATAATCCCAAACCGCCCGACCTGAGCAAGTACTCTGACCCCTGCGAGAAGCTGGCACGGCTCTCCCGCAACTTCATGTTCAACATCTACGAGGAGGCCAAGCGGGATAACGTTTCCAATGCCGTTGTTGAGATCTACCTGAAGATCGCCAGGGGATTCAAGGCTGATGGCTTCTTCATGCACCCGCTTATCTCCTGCCGCGCGGCCAGCTGCAGCCTCAGGACGGTGCAGCACTTCGAGCAGGAAAAGCTGGACGTTCCCAGCCTGTGGGTTGAGGGAGATATAATCGATAAACGTGTTTTCAACCCCCAGGAGGTGCTGGCCAGGGCTGAGGCCTTCGAACAGACTATGGACCATTACAAGAAAGTCAGGAAATCCAGGGGGCTCGACTGGTAACTGAAGAATAAAAAACGGGGAGATTGAGATGGTAACGACGACAACCAAAGGACTTTCCAGGGCACACGAGATTTACGTAGACAGGGGCAATCGCGCCCGTGAGCTGCGTAAGGCAGGCAAGAAGATCGTCGGCTATATTTGCCTCTACCCGCCCGTGGAGATAATAACCGCGCTGGGCATGGTGCCCTTCCGCGTATTCGGCGATATGAGCGAACCTATCACCGCCGCCGACCAGGTGTCC
>CAYLRS010000091.1:0-4056 GCA_964385895.1 uncultured Dehalococcoidales bacterium | reverse complement strand
TGTGCCCGTTCCTTCGCAGCATTATAGACCTCGGGCTGAAGGGCAAGTTCAATTTCCTCGACGGCATAGTCGGTGCGCATACATGCGATATCGGCATGACCCTCGTCATTTCATGGCGCGACTATGTCAAGGATGCTCCTTTTACGCATTTGATAGATGTTCCCCACACCGATCACGCGCCTGCCGTCGATTACTTTGAAGGCCAGATCAACTCCTTCAAGCGGCACCTCGAAGAATTCGCCGGTGAAAAGCTAACCGGCGATAAGCTCAAGAAGGCCTGCGAGCTGCACAACAGGCAGCGCAGGCTCGTCAGGGAGCTTTACGACCTGCGCAAGTCCGACCCGCCTCTGCTGACCTCAACCGAGACGCTCGAGGTGCTGGTCTCCCTGTTCAGCCTGCCTGTCGAGGAAGGCAACGAGCTGCTGGAAGAGGTCATCAAGGAGGTCAAGGAGGTCAAGGAGCGCAAGGACAGGCCGGCAAAGAAGAAGGCACGCCTGCTGGTATGGGGACCGGTTTTCGACAATACATCGCTTTACGAGCTTATAGAGAGCGCTGATGCCAGCGTTGTTGTGGATGACACCTGCGTGGGCACCAGGGCCTTCTGGGCGGACGTTAAAGCCCCTTATGCCCTGCATGCCCTGGCGCAGCGCTACCTGGTGGACCTCAAGTGCCCGCGCACCTACCGCCAGTCCGAGCCCGGCGAAACTAAAAGGGATTATGATAAGGACCTGGACAGCAGGTTCAACTATATCAAAAAGGCCGTGACCGACTGGCACGTCAACGGCGCCATTTTACAAAGCGTCAAGTACTGTGACACGCACGGCTATGAGGTACCCAATTTGAGGCATTACCTTGATACGCTGGGCATACCCAGCATCTACATCGAGCACGACTACAGCGAAAGGTCGCTGGCGCCCATAAAAACGAGGGTGGAGGCATTCGTGGAGACACTGGGCTGAGGTAAAGCAGCAAGCCCGCATGGAAAACGCGACTCCTGCTCTTTTCTTCGCCGGCATCGATATCGGCTCCACCATGTCCAAGGCGGTCATCGTGGACGCTGATGGCGCTATGCGCGCCTACGTGGTCGGCCCCACCGGCGCAGAGCACCGCCTTCGCGCCAACAGGGTCATGGAGGATGCCCTTCAGAAAGCCGTCCTGGTGCTTGACGACATAGCCTATATAGTCTCCACCGGCTACGGCCGCGTCAACGTCCCCTTCGCCGACAAGCAGATTACGGAGCTTACCTGCCATGCCAGGGGAGTGGCGTCGCTATTCCCCAACGTGAAGACGGCCATCGATATCGGCGGGCAGGATGCCAAGGTGCTCAAAATCAGGAACGGCAGGCTCATCGACTTCCTCACCAACGATAAGTGCGCCGCAGGCACGGGCAGGTTCCTCGAGGTCGCTGCGGAGACGCTGGGGCTTGACCTCAACGAGATGGGGCACATATCGTTGCAGACGGATACGCCGGTCAAGATCAACAGCCTGTGCACCATCTTCGCCCAGCAGGAGATCATATCACGCCTTTCAGAGGGCGCGCCGCTGCCGGACATAATAGCGGGAGTTTATATCGCCATCACCACCCGCGTGGTTAAGCTGGCGAGGCAGCTCAAGGTTGAGCCACCCGTGGTCTTCACCGGCGGTGTTGCTAAAAACGTCGGCATGGTCAAGGCCATGGAGACGGTACTCGGCATGCCCGTGCTGGTGCCGCACGAGCCGCTTATAACGGGAGCGCTGGGCGCCGCCATACTGGCACGGGACCAGGCCTTCCAGATGGTGCAAAAGGGCGAATACGTGATCCACAGGGACAAGAAGCTCGGCGAAGCTATTATTGATTACGGGGAGAAAAACAGCAGGTGAGCGGATATTTCCTCGGCATAGATATCGGCTCCGTAGGCAGCAAGGCAGCTATAATAGACGGCAACAAGATAATTGCTTCCGTTGTTGTCCCGTCGGGAACCAACTATGCCACCACGGCGGCCAGCGTGAAGGAAGAAGTGCTTAATAAGGCAGGCCTGCAGCCGCAGGATATTAAATCGAGCGCTGCCACGGGAACGGGCGGCAGGAACGCAGGGGCGGACAGCTATCACGGCGTCATAGTCTGCGATGCCCGCGGAGTGAATATGACCTTTCCCTCCGCCAGGACCATCATAGATATCGGCGGGCAGGGCAGCCAGATCATCACCGTTGACGAAGCGGGTAAGGTGACCAATTTCAACGCCTCCGAGATATGCGCCACGGGCAGCGCACGCCTTTTGCAGCTTGTGGCCCGCATACTGCAGGTCAGCATGGAAGATATCGGCCCGCTCTCTATGAAGGCATCGAAGCCGTCCAATTTCTCAACCTCCTGCAGCGTTTTCCTCGAGACCGAGGTGATAACGCGCATCGCGCAGGGTGACAGGCCGGAAGATATCCTTGCGGGCATCCACCGCTCGATCGCCGAGAAGGTGAGCGCGATGTCGCGCGGGGTAAATATTCAAGGAGACGTCGCCGTCATCGGCGGAGGCGCACTGGATACAGGATTGGTACGGAGCATCGAGGAAAAGCTCGGCGTTAAGGCGCTGGTGCCGGAAAACCCCCGTCTCATGGCAGCGCTTGGCGCTGCCCTCATCGCCCGCGAGCAGCATACAAAATAACCCTTCCATTGTCACGTAAAATGTCATTACGAGGCCGCACCGCGGCCGTGGCAATCTCCTGTCCCCGATGTATAATTACATGTTATGATACCCTGGTTCGTCGGCTTCGTCGTCCGCTGCGAAGGCAAGAAATTCCTCAACTTCACCGGGGATGTAGATTTGTCCCGCATTTCCAGTGAGGGCAAGATGCGGGGTGACGGGGTCTCCCTCTACATCCACATCCCCTTCTGCCATACGCTTTGCCCTTTCTGCTGCTTCAACAGGTATCTCTTCAAGGAGGAACAGGCGAGGAGCTATTTCACCGACCTGCGCAAAGAGCTCGATATGTATATCGACCTGGGCTTCAACTTCAACGACTTTTATTTCGGCGGTGGCACGCCCACCGTACTCATGGACGAGCTTTCAAGCTTCATCGGTTACCTGCGCTCGAAATTCGACGTGAAACGCATCTCGCTGGAGACTACGCCCCGTGAGCTCACGCCGGAGACAATAACGCAGCTTCAGCAACTGGGCATCGACCGCTTGTCAATAGGTGTGCAGAGCTTCGATGACGGCCTGCTCAATGCCATGGGCCGGACGCTGTTCAAGGGTGAAGACTCGATCGAGAAGCTGAAGCTGGCGCAGGGCAAATTCAATACAGTCAACGTCGACCTCATGTTCAACTTTCCCACCCAGACCGTTGAGCAGTTCAAGTCCGACGTGAAGATTTTCAAAGACCTGGGCACCGACCAGTCGACCTTCTACCCGCTCATGCCCTCACCACATAAGCTCGACGCCCTCACACGCAAGTTCAGGAAGGTGGACACCTCGAGGGAAAAGCAGTTCTACGATGTCATCCTGCGTGAACTGCTGGATCGCGGGTATAAAGCTTCCACCGCCTGGTGCTTCTCGCGCGGCGACCTCATGATCGACGAGTACATCATCGACTATGATGACTACATCGGCATAGGGGCCGGTTCGGTCAGCTTCCTGGGGGGCGACTTTTTGGTCAATTCATTTTCGCTTGAAGGTTACCACAACCTAATCGCAGAGGGCAGGCCGCCCATCGTGCGCATGCGCCGCCTTTCAAATACCGAGCACTACCGCTATTACATGCTCACCAGGTTCTTCGGCATGGGGCTTGAT
Organism: uncultured Dehalococcoidales bacterium; assembly: GCA_964385895.1. Classification (GTDB taxonomy): domain Bacteria; phylum Chloroflexota; class Dehalococcoidia; order GIF9; family UBA5629; genus CAYLRS01. Next base: position 295 of record CAYLRS010000091.1, on the reverse strand, counting down.
ACTGCTGCCTTTAAAAAGCGCTTCGGCGGTGACATTCATAATAAGCTCCGGGCTGAGCTGCTCTTCTTCAAGATGGCTGGTCTGGTTAAAGAGAAGAACGGTATCATCACAGTCACCAGATCAGGAATGTACCCGGTGGGCACCATGATGAAGGAGTTCTTCGCCTCGCTCAATACATTGAGGGAATATTGTATAGAGAGCGGGATTTAGAGGCGTTTACTGGGGAGGTTTACAAACTTTGCAGGGCACATAACCCCTGGATTGCGCATCTTCCTTTGAAGCAAACCATGCCTCA
>CAYLRS010000090.1:0-6479 GCA_964385895.1 uncultured Dehalococcoidales bacterium | reverse complement strand
ATCCTGTAAGGTAGAAAACAAATCTTCCAAAACCATTTCCTTTTACAAAGATATCAAAGGCTATCACACAGTCAGTTACTCTTGTGAAATCCAATTTATGCGTAAGCCGTTGCCTATATCCACGTACGCGATATTTTCTAACTTTCTGACCGGGTATACCGGCGTCGCATATACTCCTGACTTAGCCTTTTCTCACCGTTTTATTGGTAGTCAAAAGCTATATTGACACTATAATTTTTCTGACCAAGGTTTTGGTCATACCGATATCGGCAGGGTGAAAAACTGTCATTAATTACTGAGCAAAAACGACATAATTCACTTGACAGATGAAGAATAGCTATGCATGCAATACGCGGCGTGGCATTTGCAACAGGTAAACCAGGAGTGTTAAAAGCTCACAAAGTATCAGGGTTAAGGTGAGGATAGGTTATCATCCATATATATATAAATGCCCACCATGCTAACCTTGCCATGAGTTGAAACCAGTATTAGTGATCCTTAATCCACTTAGCGAGCTCTTCTCTTAGAAATACTCGTTTCTTTCCGATTTTATGAGATGGCAAGCCTTGTTTCTCTATCAATCTGTATATGGTCTGATGACTAACTCTCAGGAACTCTTGAGCCTCCTGAAATGTCATAAATATAGGCTGTGTATCTTGTGGATTCTTATTACCTGTACTCAAATGTGACCTCCCAATAGTTAACCCTGATGGAATGTTAGCTAAGTTAATAACTATGAGGCACACATAGAACACATGATAATGTATGATATTAAATGATTATGTATTGACAGTAATGGACAGCAGGAATATTATTAATTCAAAGAATTCAATATCCGAAGAATATTGTCAGCAAGACGGTGGATATGATATTCCGTCTATTCTCGAAGATAGAGTTTGAAATCGCCTATCCTGTTGCTTTAATCGAGTGCTACTGCTTTCAAACCAATTTCTATTCAGCATATGATCTCCTCATTCCTCAAAGGCAAGTGGAAGACGTGGCAAAGATAGGCGCACGCATAAACAATGAACTGCTTAAGGACATTAAAGGCATAGTCGCAGATACCCACGACGTACAAGTGGGCAGGTTGGCTTGTTTAGAGGTTAAATAATCAAGATAATACTATGCAAACTTGAAGCCCCGCTCCTTAAACAGCTTCAAGCAGGTATCCACCACATCCGGGTCGTAAAGTATACCCCTGTTTTGTGATATTTCCTCAAGCGCCCTATCTATACCTAATGCCGGTGCCACACACGCCTCCCTGCATAGCATTTCAACAGTATCGGCCACCGCCAGTATACGGGCTTCCACGACGATATTATCACCGTAAACACCATAGGGGTACCCTGAACCATCTAACCGTTCGTGATGCTGCAAAATGGGAAAGATAATTCTTGTAAGCCTTGTCATTTTGATGAATGCTTCCGCACCCAGTATTGGGTGATGCTTGAACATTACCATTTCAACTGCACTAAGGTTAAACGGCCTGTTTATTATATCCATTGGCAAAAACAATTTTCCGAGGTCATGGAGCAAACCTGCCAAATATAATTCATCAACCATGGCCTTAGGGTGGCCCATTTCATCAGCTATAGATGCTGCTAAGCTGGCCACTCCTTTCTGATGATGCGCTACGCGTTCATTTTTCTTCTCCATGAACAAGTAAAAGCAGTCGATGGACTCATCTAGTTGCTGTGCCAGTTTATCGATGTGAGTTTTCAACTCTTGCCGTTCCACCCTTTGGGTCAGTGCTACTTTGATAGAGGAATCAAGCTGTTGTTGCGTGAAGGGTTTGACGATGAAGCCAAAGGGGTGCGTTTTTCTGGCGCGCTCCACCATATTATCATCGGCATATGCAGTTACATAAATTGAAGGGATATCGTAGCATTCCATAATTGAAGCCGCTGCAGATATACCGTCTACTTTCCCCTTGAGCACAATATCCATAAGCACCAGATCGGGCATTATCCTTTGCGCATCCTTAATTGCCTCCTCACCAGAGGTTGCTATCACTGGTACAGTGTATTTTAATTCGAGGAGCGTCTCCTGTATGTATTTTGCGACGATAGCTTCATCTTCCACAACAAGTATTTTTTCACCGGTCATATCCCTATACCTCCTTAATTGATTTCGGCTTGGTGCTGAACATAATAGTAAATTTAGAGCCACCATCTCTTTCATATTTGATTGTGCCGTCCAGTTGCTTAACCAGTATTGTTACCAGCTGAAGGCCAAGGCTTGACGGGTTATCTATGTCTACCTCGTCAGGTAGCCCCATTCCGTTATCTTTGATCGATAACTGTACCTGGTCATCACAGCGCCGGCAAGATACGGTGATTTCACATTTTTCGCAGCCTGTAAAAGCATATTTAAAAGAATTGGAGACAAGCTCATTTACGATCAGGCCGAGACATACCGCCTGGTTCAAACCAATTGTGATCCCGGGCTGTATATCTATTGTCAGTCTTATGTCCTTATTATCGGGTGCAACAGAGTTTCGAATGTTGGTCGAGAGGTTGTTAATATAGGATAAACAGTCGATAGAGGAATATTCCCCCGACCGCAACACCTGTTCATGAATCATGGACATGGATGCAATACGTGAATCGCTTTCGCGCAGCGCTTCGCGGGCTGCCACGTCTGCGATACGCTTCATTTGAAGGTTGAGCAGGCTGGAAATTATCATCAGGTTGTTTTTTACGCGGTGATGAACCTCCTGAAGGAGGGATTCCTTATCCGTTAAAGCCGACCTCAACTTATCTTCAGACCGCTTTATTGCGGAGAAAAGTGGAGCGATCATCATGATGCCTACCAGCATTAGGCATGATAGTACAAGGCCAATAGATTCGTTATAGATGTCCGTTGGAACGGGCTGGTCTCCTGTAATTAGGTGGTATAGAGGAATAATGCGTCTTATGGCCATTAAAGCTAAAGCTGCTGAGATTAAGCTCCATGCCAGGCGTTTGCCTGTAAGTCGAATAAGACGAAAAGCCATAAATGCCGCTGCAAACTGAGCGGCGATGGAACAAGCTAATATAAGTTCCATGACCATAGCTATCTCATTCAATACTCTATTGCTGAGACGACAAGGAAAATAATTATGCCCTTATACGCCAGTGTATGAATCAGATCGATAAACGCAACGAATAGGTATGCAATCCCGATAAAAAGGAGGTAGGTATTATCTATGAAGCGGCGAGAGTTCCAGATCACTACGAATATGCCCCAGGCTATGACTACGGTGAATAACACGGCCAGGCTGTGTAAAAGCACGCAATTATACAGGCTGAAAAAATACCCCCCCCCCCAGTGTTAAAACGCCGAGAAATACCACCGGCGCATATCTGCGGAAAGGATCAGTATAGTTCTTCAACCGTCCACTCATTCAAAACCCCTTGTAGGTCAATTATGATACTTGAAAACTGGACATAACCAGTACTGTCTGGTAGAAACAACCACTAACGCCGTAACACATCACTGCCACCCATCATGAGCACAGTAGTCCTTTATTGGAAATAAGTCAATTACGGTGACCAACTTTTATTATCCAGACGCTAAGCTCGTTATCTTGAATTGAATATACAATGCGATATTGTCCCTGGCGGATACGATACCTTTCTTGACCGGTTAACTTCTCACAGCCTTGGGGTCGCTGCTCGGCAGTAAGTAACTTGATTCGTTGGAGAATCTTTTTCAAATCTTTTTTAGGAATCACCCTGAAGTCTTTTTCAACTGATTCCCTGAAATAGACCTTATATTCGGCCATCTTTCTTTAACTTCTTGATCATTTCTTCATAGCTAATCAGAGGTTCTTTATCCCTTTCTTCAAATGCTGCAATATCCTCGGCATCCTCTACAAGCGCCCCTCTCACGGCATCGTTTACAAGCTCCGAAACCGATCGAGAGATTGAAACCGCCTTTAAGCGCAGCGCCTTATGCAAATCGGGGTCTAAATATATAGTGGTTCGTTTGGTTGGGCTAGCCATAATAACACCTCCCGTAGCATTATAGCATCATAACGTCTAAACGTCACGTAGCCTTTCCCAATACAAGATGAGCTTGGAGCAGAATGGGTCATCTGTGCACATAAGTACGCTCACGTCAGACAACACTCACGTGAAAGGTGGTACAATTGTTAGGGCAACTAAGCTTGAGCTAAGAGCGCGTCATGAACAATATTTTTACCACAGAGTTTCGGCCAAAAAAGATAATTGACAATCCTTCCGAGGACAAGCTAAGGGGATGGGCGCTTGAGCAGGGAGGAATTCTTACAGAATTTGGTAATCTCGCTGTAACTACAAGGGTACGAAATAGAATTGCTAAATTTACAGAAGTGGTGTTAGGCAAGCCAGATCAAGAGTATATGAAGCTTGTACACGATGTTTTAACATATCTCAAGAGCAAGGAAGTAATAATGCTTGACCGGGTGATGTGTCAAAAACAGGATTACAAGAAAAGGTGCCGGATTTATGTAACCGCTGAATACCCGCGTATACCCCTTATGTGGGGCAATACCCTGTTCCCTCCGGAAGCAGGCGAACCGGATTTTATAACAATTACCGTTCCAGAGTGGCCGGAGAAGAAAGTACTTGTCTTTCCTGAGGCAGGCATGACGCTGATTATGGGCAGCGATTACAAGGGAGAGAATAAGAAGGCAATGCTGCGCCAGGTGATGTACTGGGCTAAAAAAGATGGCAACCTGGGACTTCACGCGGCCAGTAAGATACTACGTATACTAAAGGACGGCAAGCTTACTGACAAAGGCTTTCTACTGTTTGGACTGAGCGGAACCGGTAAAACTTCTCTGGCCTGCCACTCCCATTGGTTGCGGCCCCCCGAGAGAGTGATAATCCGCCAGGACGATGTTGTTATTCTGAGATCTGATAGCAGTGCCATCGGCACCGAAGAGTCCTTCTATATGAAGACAGATGCCCTGGAGCCTGGAGCACAGCCGCTGTTGTACGCGGCTGCCATAAGTCCCCGCGCTATATTGGAGAACGTCCACGTTCATTCAGATACGGGCAAAGTGGATTTCTTTGATACTACTCTCACCTCAAACGGCCGTGCTATGGTTAAGAGGCGAGATATTGCTTTTACCGATAGTGAGATCGATCTCGAACGGGTGGACTTCATGATGTTCATTACCAGGCATAATGAGATTATCCCGCCAGTGGTACGTTTCTCAAGCGAGTGGGGAGCCGCTGCCTTCATGCTTGGAGAATCGGTGGAGACTTCTGCTGGAGATCCTGCAGAGGCTGGTAAACAGCGCAGAGTTGTGGGCACTAATCCCTTCATCGTGGGATCAGAAGAAGAAGAAGGCAACATTTTCCTCAATATCCTGAGACACAATCCTCATATCCAGTGTTTCCTTTTGAATACCGGCAAGGTTGGAGGCATGGCCAACGGGCAAAAAATAACCGTGTTCGACTCGGTGAAAATTCTTGAAATGATAGCCAGGGACAGGATCAAATGGAAAAAGGATGACTTCTGGGGATATGAAGTGCCCGCCGAGATCCCGGGATTGGATTTGAACCGGTTTGATCTCAATAATTATTACTCGGAAGACGGTATACAGGCGCGTAGCGAGGATTTAAAGCGACAGAGGCTGGAATGGCTTTCACAATTCAGCGGGCTTGATCCAGATATAATTAACGCCCTGAAAACATAGCCTGGAACCGGGACCTGCCAGTACAATGTAAACCAGCTTTTGTTCAGGCTACCTGTTCTAACTTACCAGCCCTATAAGCTTTAGTGTAGCTTGTACAGTATTTATCCTGTCCAAGCAGAGACTTGGCTGCAATAATATTTGCCATGAATTTTTTATTGGTAGGATCGACGATGGCAGCATCTAAACCGGCCCCAAGGCACAATACCGCGAAAGCCTGATTAATAAGACGCCTTATGGGTAATCCAAAGGAAACATTACTGAGGCCGATAATAGTATGAACACCGGGATATCCAACCATAACCCGCCGGATCGTTTCAAGGGTTACAGTGCCTGCTTTATAATCAGTGCTGATCGACTGTGCAAGGCAGTCAACATAGATATCCTGCAAAGCGATATTCTCGGATAGCAGGGAGTTAATCAGACGGTCTGCTACATTGACCCTTCCCTCCGCTGCAGAAGGTATACCCGCATCATCCACACAAAGAGCTACTACATTACAGCCGTATCGTTTAATAAGGGGCAGGAAAGAATCATACCTTTTTTTCTCGGCGCTGATGGAGCTTACCATGGCCCTCTTTTTGCACAATTTAAGGGCGGCCTCGAGCGCTTCAGGGTTACCACTGTCGATGCATAGAGGTTTATCAACAACATCCTGAACTATCTAAACCAGCCAGGTGAGGTACTTCGTTTCTTCACCGAGAAAAGCGCCGGAATTCACGTCTATATAGTCGGCGCCGGCCTCTGCCTGTTGCAGCGCCTCCTGCTGGATAAAGGCAACATCCTGCTCGCTAATCGCTTTTGCAATGCTCTC